>CAKZVB010000317.1 GCA_937922015.1 uncultured Granulosicoccaceae bacterium | reverse complement strand
GTATCGTTAAGCGATGCCAGTGCGCCAATCTGTGCGACTCTGTTGATCCCGAAGTGATTGCGTATTTTGTTGAAACCACTGATCAGATCTCGATGCGCGATGGCGTAGGCGATACGCTGACCCGCCATGCCATACGCTTTTGAAAAGGTGCGGAACCTGATGACCCGCGGATTGGAGGTGTCGATCTGCGGGGCGACAGGTGTCTGCGCAAACTCTGTATAGGCTTCGTCCAGCGCGAGCACACACTGTTCCGGTACGTCAGAAATCATCTGATTTATGGTGTCGGCACTGTGCCAGGTACCCATCGGGTTATCCGGGTTTGCTATGTACACCAGTGGCGCGTTGTGACTCCGTGTTGCGGCAATCAGTGCTTCGGGGTCTTCATGAAACCCTTTGTAGGGGACTGTCACAAGTTCAGCGCCGTAGCCCGCCACGTGATAGTTGAATGTCGGGTAGGCGCCGTGTGAAGTAACGGCTTTTTGACCCGGCTCAAGCAGCATGCGAACGGTCAGGCCAAGCAGGGTGTCTATACCGGCATCAACACAGATTTCGTCAGCAGATACCTTGTGTATTGACGCCAGCACCTGCCGCAGCTCATGACTTTCAGGGTCGGCGTACCAGCAGCTGTCAATGACGCTGCTCTGCATTGCCTCAACCGCTGCCGGTGACATTCCAAATGCGCTTTCGTTAGCACCGATTCTGGCCTTGAATTTTTTGCCGCGTTGTCTTTCAAGCGTTTCAGGGCCGACAAATGGTGTACTGGCTGGCAGAGTCTTGACCAGTGTGGTAAACGGAATAGTCATAGCGGTAGCTCTTTACCTGTTAGTTCTGGAGCACGTCTGCGTTGTAGAAAACAGCGTAGCGAGGATGTGTCGTGGCGAGGACGTTTTTACGATTCATTTGAGGCCCATAGTTGTTCAATTGTCCCGATAGTGATCGATGATTACCATTGCCCCGTGCGCACCGTCAGGGCGTGTTCACCGTAGCTGACTTTCGGGCAGGCACATGGTGCTGATGATTTCAGCGATTGCCAGCGATGATGTCAGGCCGGGCGACTCTATTCCATACAGATTCACCAGTCCTCTAATGCCATGCTGGCGTTCATCTGATATTTCGAAATCGACTTCAACGTTGTCGGGGCGTTCAATCTTCGGGCGTATGCCTGCATAGTCAGGTTGCAGGGAGTCATCGGGCAGCTGTGGCCAGTACTTGCGAATTGCCGCATAGAAGCTCTCGGCGCGTTGCGGATTCACCTGGTAGTTGAATTGATCGGGGTCGCTTTGATCGTCCAGCCATTCGACATCGGGTCCGAAGCGGGCCTGACCGTTTTTATCTAATGTTAAATGCACGCCCAGTCCACCCGTGACCGGCGCCGGGTAGATCAGGCTGGTAAACGGCGTGCGACCCTGCAGCCTGAAGTAGTTGCCTTTGGCAAACCTCGCTTTTGGAATAGTTGCAGGGTTAAGACCGTGAATTTTATTTGCCAGTGCAACCGCGTGGAGGCCGGTGCAATTTATCACCTCGGTGGCGTTTAAGGTCATTGCAGATTCACCGCCGATGGTGAGTTTAAAGTTGTGGTTGTCAGTGATATCGATCTTTTCTACCGGTGAATGACATACCACCATGCCTGCGTGGTTTTCAATTTCACCATGCAGACAAAGCATGAATGCATGGCTGTCAATGATGCCGGTTGAAGGTGAGTGCAATGCGGCTACACAATGCAGTTGCGGTTGTAGTGCCACAGCGCTGTTTCGATCTATCAGTGTTATATCTTCAACACCGTTTTGCAGGGCGCGCTCATGCAGCAGGTTCAGCGCGTCAATTTCATCGTCTGTGGTGGCCACAATCAGTTTGCCGATTGCCTGTGCATCAATGGAATGTTGCTGGCAATATTGATAGAGAAGTTGTTTGCCGCGCACACATACCCGGGCTTTGAGAGAGCCGGGTGGGTAGTAGATACCGGCGTGAATGACTTCTGAGTTACGTGAGCTGACTCCCTGACCAATTGCATTCTGCGATTCCAGTACCAGAACTTCCCGGCCGCTCTTTGCCAGGCTGGCGGCGATCGCAAGGCCGACTGCGCCGGCGCCGATGACAACTGTTTGAATCTGCGTGTCTGTCATGTCAAGTTACAGGCTCCTGATCGCGTGTCACAAGCCGTTAGCATTTGTCTGTATCTCGAACGTGGCTGGTTCGGTGGGTCGGTGAATAAGGTTGGCGTGTATCCATTGTTGCGGGTCGGGTGGTCCCGCGACCTTCGTGGTGGTTTTCAGACAACCTGGCCAGAGGAGTAGTGTTTTCATGTAACTGTCTGTTTTTGCATTAGATAAAAGCGCCGATATCGTTGGCTGACTGTCATTTCAGTAGGTTCCGTAATGCGCGCGTGAGGGTCACCGGCACAGCATGTGATAACCTTTACGGTTGAGTAAATTCCCAGTTGCACTCCACTTCGGACCGCGGTAACCGTGTTGGCGAACTCCTGAAACCTCGTTGTCAATTTTGCACTATTAACCAGGCCTAAGCGACCCCATAATTTAGCTATGCTTCAACCATATGAATTATTCGTCGGCCTGCGGTATACGCGAGCCAAAAGACGCAACCATTTTATCTCCTTCATTTCATTAATCTCTATTCTCGGGATAGCGCTTGGCGTGACGGCGCTTATCACTGTCATGGCAGTGATGAATGGTTTTGAAAAGGAACTTCGTGAACGAATTCTCGGGGCGGCATCCCACGCCACGGTCACACTCTACGAAAAACCAATGAACAACTGGCAGGAGCTGGCGACGGCGGCAAAGGAGCACCCGGAAGTGGAGGGTGCTGCACCTTATGTTGAAGGTCAGGTAATGGTTGTTAAGAGTAAACAGGTGACTGGTATCGTAGTGCGTGGCGTTCTGCCGGAACAGGAATCTGAAGTATCAGACATTGGCGAGCAAATGATTGCCGGTTCGTTAAGTGATCTTAAGCCGGGGTCCTTTGATATTGTCCTTGGTAGTTCACTGGCGCAGTACCTGGGGGCGATAGTCGGGGACAAAATCACCGTTATCACTCCCGAGGCCAGTGTTACTCCTGTTGGTGTCCTGCCCCGAATGAAACGGTTTACCGTCGTTGGCATATTCGAAATCGGTATGTTCGAGTACGATCGCAATTTTGCTCTGGTGCACGCCGATGATGCCTCGGTTTTATTAAAACTGAACAAAGGCTATACCGGAGTCAGGCTGCAACTGGCCGACATGTTTGCGGCTCGAGTGGTGGCACGGGATCTGGCAGAGAAAGTTGGCGAAGACTACTGGGTAAGTGACTGGACACATCAGCATGCTAATTTTTTCCGTGCCATCCGTACTGAAAAAACCGTGATGTTTGTTATTTTGTCGTTAATTGTGGCGGTGGCGGCCTTTAATATTGTCAGCACCCTGGTAATGGTCGTGACCGATAAGCAGTCAGCCATTGCTATTATGAGAACCATTGGATCTTCACCCAAATCTATAATGATGATATTTCTAATTCAGGGGGCATTGATAGGGCTGATAGGCACAGCACTTGGTGTGTTTGGCGGTGTAACACTGGCGCTCAATGTTGAAACTCTGGTGCCGGCTATTGAACGCATGTTTCAAACTCAGTTTCTGCCGAAGGATGTATATTACATAGATATGTTGCCTTCCGAACTTGACTGGGACGATGTCATTAAGGTGGCATCACTGTCTCTTGTCTTAACGTTGCTGGCCACACTCTATCCTGCCTGGCGCGCGGCGCGTACCGAACCCGCGGAGGCACTTGCATATGAGTGATCGGCATGCAGTACTGAATGGCACTCAGATTGCCAAAGTCTACAAACAGGGACACCAGAGAGTCGAGGTCCTGCACGACCTGGATCTGCTGGTAGAGCGAGGTGATCAGCTTGCGATAATCGGTAGTTCGGGCTGCGGTAAAAGTACACTGTTGCATATACTCGCCGGTCTCGATACGCCGGACCATGGCAAGGTAATGCTAAACGGCCGGGATGTATACGCCTTAGGACCAGCTCAGCGTGGCAGATTGCGCAATGAACTATTGGGTTTTATTTATCAGTTTCACCATTTATTGCCAGAGTTCAGTGCCGTAGAAAACGTCGCAATGCCTTTGTTGATTGCCCGCAAAAGCAGTGCGCAGGCGCGTCGTGAGGCGACCAGTTTGTTGCGCAAGGTGGGGCTGGGTGATCGCTTGTCACACAAGCCTGCTGAGTTGTCGGGTGGTGAGCGGCAACGTGCGGCAATAGCGCGTGCATTGATTAACCGGCCGCAGTTGGTACTGGCCGATGAGCCCACCGGAAATCTGGATGAAACAACTGCTGCCAATGTGTATGAGCTGATGCTGGAGCTGAATTATCAACTGGGTACCGCGTTTATGATTGTCACTCACGACACCCGGTTAGCTGCCCGGATGGAGAAGGTTTACCGTCTGAGTGGCGGGCGTTTAGAGCTGGAGTAGGGTAGCAGCTGGTCACACGCACATCCTCATGCTGCTAACGCTCACCGTTGCCCTGTTGCTTCGCCGGCTGCGCTTGTTGTTAACCACAGTCTCCCACGCTGTGTCTGCGCTTTGAGAATCTGCAACCGCACATTCAAGATTCATCATCTTAAGGGGTGATGATTAGCGAGACGAGACGCATACTCGATCGTTGACGATGAATCAAACGGGTTTAACTGATAAGCTGTCCGGGTAGTCACTTTGTAGTAGTAGCCGTGGTAGTCAACGCAGTAAGCTTTATCGCCGGAATCAGTGCCTTGTTGTATCTGAACAACTTGCCATCTACTGGTCTGGTTCTTTTGTTCGCCGTTCCGTTGGCCTTTCTCGTAAGAAAATATTCGGCGTTGGTGTTTTTACTGGCGGGCTTTGTTGTCGCCGCGATTCAGGCCAATAGTGTGTTGGCAAAGCAGATCCCTGCAGATTATCTGCATCGCGAAATTCAGGTCACCGGCGTAGTCACAGGACTACCGGAGCACAATGGTGAGCGGTTGCGTTTTCTATTGCGGCTCTCGTCGCTGAGTCAGGTTGAATCTGAATCACCAGTCGACGCTCAGGACGCGTTGGTGAGGCTTGCCTGGTATGCCAATGCACCGGTGTTGGTCCCTGGTGATCAACTGCGTTTGCTGGTCAAAATCAAGCCCCCCAACGGCTTTATGAATCCGGGTGGCTTTGACTATGAAAAATGGCTTTTTCAACAACGTATTGTGGCGACCGGTTATGTTCGCACCAAGGGAGTTGCCGGTGTTTTTATTGAGCGCGGGCAGCGTTCGTTGTCATGGTTTGAGGATGCGCGTTACCGGTTGCGCAGTCGTTTATTGCTGGCCACTGAGGGCTTGCCGAATCAGGGCTTGATTCTGGCGCTGGCGGTGGGTGATCGCAGTGGTATTGATCGCGATCAATGGGATCGCTTTATTGCCACCGGTACCAATCATCTACTGGCGATATCGGGTTTACATATTTCTCTGGTTGCGGGATTCTTCGGCTTTGCGGCACGGGCCTGCTGGGGTCACATTTATCGCCTGCAACACATACCAAAGAATACCTGGGCCTTGTATATGTCAGCGCTTGCTGCTTTTTGCTATGCAGCGATGGCTGGGTTTTCTGTGCCCACCCAGCGTGCACTGATCATGTTTTGTGTGTTGGTGGGGCTGGTGTTATTGCGGCGGCATCAACAACGACAAACCGCACTTGCTATCGCATTGATGGCTGTTTGTCTGGTAAATCCGTTGTCTGTGATGTCTGCCGGTTTCTGGATGTCTTTCTCGGCGGTGGCCATTTTGTTTCTGGTGTTTTCTTTTGTGCCTCAAACAGACTGGCGCAGCCGTGCCTTGTCTGTCTTAAGGGGTCATCTGCTTATCACCATCGGTCTATACCCGTTAACGCTTTTTGTGTTTGAGAAAGTGTCAGTAGTTGCACCGCTGGCGAATTTCTTTGCGGTACCGCTTGTAGGAATGGTGATCACACCCATGGTCTTTATTTGTTCCATGATCGCTCTGGTGAGTACCGCTATGGCCTCTATGCTGTTGCAGTTGGTTGACCGCTTGCTGTTTATGGTGGACTGGTTGTTGAGCGGTGTATCGCGGTTGCCACTGGCGATGCTGCATTTGGGGGAGTTATCGACAGCGGCGATGTTATTCGTGGTGTCTGCGGCGGCGGTGTTGTTGCTGCCTTTGCCAAATAGTTTGCGATGGCTGGCACCGGTGTTGATGCTGGCTATTGTGTTTAATGATTCCAGCATACCGGATCATGGAGACTATCGCGTTGCCTTTCTGGATGTGGGGCAGGGAACGTCGGTGGTGGTCAGAACGCGGAAACATACACTTGTGTACGATACCGGTCCGAAATTTTCAGCCAGCTTTAATGCGGCTGACGCGGTGATCATTCCGTATCTTCGAGCACAACGCATTGCGGTGGTTGACCGGCTGATCGTCTCGCATGCAGATCGTGACCATAGTGGCGGTGCCAAGGCGCTGTTACGCGGAGTTGAAGTGTCCGATGCGATGGTGTCGGCACAAATACTCGATCTGCCCGGGGCGGGCTTTTGTCGTGCAGGTCAGAACTGGCAATGGGATGGCGTGGACTTTAGACTTCTATATCCGGCGGATGAGCATCAGGGCAGTGAGAATGATCTGTCCTGCGTGTTGTTAATCTCCTCTGCCGGTGGCAGCCGCACACTGCTGCCCGGTGATATTGAAGCCGCCGGAGAGCAGCGTCTGTTGCGGGCAGGTGTGCCCGAGGTTGACATTCTAATGGCTCCTCATCACGGCAGTTTGACCTCCTCCGGGCAGGCGTTTGTCGATGCAACAGCTGCGGCGAACGTTGTCTACACCACAGGTTTTGCAAATCGCTACAAGTTCCCCCGGGCGCAGGTCACCGGGCGATACAAAGCGATTGGCGCTCGTGAATTTAACACAGCAACCAGCGGTGCTATTACGTTTCATGTACGTGATGGCAAGGACCTGCTGATTGACGAATACCGGCAGACGGCCAGCGGGTTCTGGGGGCGACAGCGGCGGATTGGGCATTAACTGCCCATTAAAATCCGGTAAATATTGCCAGCCGGCTTAAGCCTTTGCCAATGTCGTTTTCGGCAGGACTGCTACACTTTATTGATCATATTTAGTTAGACAAGTAGAAGGTGTTGCAAGTGTTTGAAATAATATCAGCGGGTGGCTGGTTGATGTTGCCGATACTGACGTGTTCGGTGGTGGCGATGGCTATCGTTGCCGAGCGACTCTGGTCGTTGCGACCCGGCCAGGTGTCACCGGAAGGTCTGCTGGAGCATTCGATTGCATTGCTTAGAAAGAACACCATCCCGGCAGCGACAATAAGGCAACTGC
>CAKZVB010000316.1 GCA_937922015.1 uncultured Granulosicoccaceae bacterium | reverse complement strand
TATTCACTTGAAGCGGGCAATGTTCTTTTTATTGATGATATGGCAGAGAATATTAAAGCTGCCAAAGATATCGGTATGGAAGGTTTGCAGTTCGAAGGTGATGATGCCTGCTATCAGCGAATACGTCAGTTTGTCACCAGCCAGGAGTCTGCGCGGTAGAAGTCTGCGTAGCGAGAACGTGCCATGGCGAGGGCGTTTTTACGATCATTTGAGGCGCATAGTTGTTCATACGTAACGAAAATGATCGATACAAACGCACCGTCAGGGCGCGTTCGCAGTAGCAGAGGTTCTGCCGCGCAGGCTCCTAGTCTGGCATCTTCAAAGAGGTGTAGTACGTAATGTACGCTGGCACAACATATTTTGGTAACTTTGCGTTTGCTCAATGGGCGTGTTTAGATTCCCTTGCAGCAGTATTATAAGGTTGAACAGTAGCTTTGGATATCAATTGCGGTGGCTCGGTTTTGAAAACACTCACATTCTCAGCGGTTATTGCTTCTCTGGTTGGCGCGTGCAGTACGCAAATCGGTGCTGAATCGTCCCTGCAGGGGCACAATGGTCAGCCGGTTCTGGCGCAGGCACAGGAAGGGAATTCATTTTCTGACGGTGGTGGTGGCCTTAGTTCGGCGCAGCGCTGGCGCGACCAACAAACCAGCATCGCCGAAGAGGCTGATCTGGTCTACAAGATTCTAAGTGCGGAGATTGCCGGGCGCCGGGGGCGGGTTGATATAGCGGCCAGCAATTACCTTGATGCCGCTACTCAAACCAGAGATCCCCGTGTTGTTGAAAGGGCGGTAAAGCTTGCGCTCTACAGTCGGGACTGGGAGCGAGCGGACAAGGCAGTGGGCATGTGGGTTGATCTGTCTCCTGAAAGTGTTGATGCCTGGCAACATCGCGCGCAAATTTCATTGCAGCAAAAAGATGTAGATTCAACTTCAACCGCGTTGGAAAAAGTAATCAATCTCTCCGGCGGTTCTCCTTCAGATGTCATACCGGGCGTGGTTAATTCTATCCTGAGCCAGTCTGATGTCGATACCGGCGCCAAGGTTCTGGCAGCACTTGGTGAGCGTTTTCCGGATAACGCGGATACCCAGTACGGCATCGGCCGTTTTGCCATGTCACGTGGCGA
Organism: uncultured Granulosicoccaceae bacterium; assembly: GCA_937922015.1. GTDB lineage: Bacteria > Pseudomonadota > Gammaproteobacteria > Granulosicoccales > Granulosicoccaceae. Next base: position 7,963 of record CAKZVB010000316.1, on the reverse strand, counting down.
GCGCGAAACAGCGCTCCAGGCTTTCGACCGGGCGCTGGCCATCGACCCGAATAATGTCGATGCGATTTTATCCAGTGCGCGGCTGAATCTTGAGTCCGGCACCGGTGAAGGATTGCAGTCAGTCGAAAAATTTGTTGATGAAAATCCTGACAATGTCGCAGCTCAACTGGGTCTTGCCCGCTTGCTGGTGGAGACCGGCAAATATGAAGAAGCAGCAGAGAGATTTGATGAGATTGCCAGTCAATTTCCTGCAGACGCAGACGCGTTGTACTCAATCGGATTGTTGGGTCTGGAAATAAAAAGGGTAAAGCAGGCCGAAGAATATTTTCTGAGTGTTGTGGCGCTGAAAAGGCATGAAGACAGTGCCAACTATTATCTGGCCAGAATTTCAGACAGCCGCAAAGACTATCACGAAGCTATTGAGCGCTATCAGCGCGTGCTGGACGGCGACAACTTTTTCGATGCACATATTCGATCAGCCGAGCTGTATGGCCTGGTGGGCGAGGTAGACACCGGCCGTGCACTGATTGAGAAACTGAAAACCTACACAGACGATAAATCGATCCAGATTGAGCTGATCGGTTCGGAGGCCCGACTGCTCAGCAGCAGCGATGAATACGAAGAAGCCCTGCAGGTGTTAACAGTAGGCTTATCCGACTACGAAGACGATGCATCCTTGTTGTATTCGCGTGCGCTTATCGCCGAGCGGCTGGATCAGCGCGATCTGTTTGAAGAAGATTTAACCAAGGTAATAGCCGCTCAACCAGCGAATGCTTATGCGCTGAATGCACTGGGGTATTTCTTTGCAGATCGAAATGAGAACCTCGATCGGGCGGAAGGATATCTGACTCGTGCGCTCGAGCTAATGCCAGATGACCCGGCCATAATAGACAGTGTAGGTTGGCTGTATTACCGCCAGAAAGAGTATCAGAAATCAATCGAGTTTCTGCGTCGCGCCCATTCGATATTACCGGATGCAGAAATCGCCGCGCACCTGGGTGAGGTGCTGTGGGTATCCGGCGATCAGGATGCTGCCACGAAAGTGTGGGAAGAAGCCCTGAGTGAATCTCCTGACGACGATCTGCTTAACAGCGTGATGAAAAAATATCAGCCTTGAAAGTATTTTTACGTAGCAGGACTACCTTTGTAGTCGGGATTCTCGCAGCGGTGCTGGTGTTACCAGCCTGCCAGTCCAATCCATTTGCATCAGACCCGCAAGACAAAGAACCCGTGCTTGTCACGGACGCGTCCATTGCTGAGCGTGATGCCAGACTGGCGGCTTTGAAGCCGTGGCGAGCGCTGGGGTCATTGGTGGTGGACTCTGAGGCTCAGGGCACCTTCAATGCTACATTTGCGTGGGATGTCAGTGACTCCGGGTTTGATATCAGGCTCATAGGCCCGCTGGGTTTAAAAACGTATCGCCTGGTAGAAGATAAAAAAGGCGCACGCCTCTACGGCGACAAAGAAATAGTCGGAAGTTCTGCAGAAGAATTATTGCGCAATGAGATGGGGGTTAGCATCCCGCTGGTCAGTATGCAGGACTGGGTGGTCGGTCTGCAGGGCGCGGCTGCCGAGGCAGAGCGTGATAACGAAGGACGGCTCAGCGAGATACTGGTGACTGAAAAAGACGAAACCTTCTGGCGCGTGAATTTTAAGCGTTATCGCCAGGTCGATGATCTGGATTTGCCAAAAACCATCCTGGTCACTGGTGACGGGGTGGAGATAAAAGTGTCGGTCAGAAAATGGAGCAAGCCGGATTCAGTAGCAAATGACCGCTTGATTATTCCCGGTGTTGGAAGTTGACTCTGCGCGTGTGTCGCGTCGCGAAACTCTGGTAGAACGCAGTGGTTGACTCGACCTCAGGCTGGCCTGCGGGTATTAAAATCTGGCCGTCACCAGCCAAACTAAATCTGTTTTTACATATTGTCGGGCGACGGCATGACGGTTATCACCTGCTGCAAACCGTTTTTCAGATCCTGGACTACGGAGATCAGCTGGCATTTTCACCACGTGACGATGGGTTGATCCGTCTTGTCGATGCCATCGAAGGGGTGGCTGAACACGAAAATTTGATCTGGCGTGCGGCAGATTTGTTAAAAAAAACAGCTGGTGTTGAATTATCTTCAAACAGCGGGGCAGATATTTTTTTAAAAAAGATTTTGCCCATGGGCGGTGGTCTTGGTGGTGGAAGTTCAAATGCCGCAACGACACTGGTGGGGCTGAACAATCTTTGGGGGCTTAACTATCCGCTTGATAAGTTAGCCGAAATTGGTTTGCAGCTGGGTGCGGATGTGCCGGTCTTTGTGCAGGGTCAGTCGGCCTGGGCCGAAGGCGTGGGTGAAATTCTCAAGCCGTTATCGCTGCCGCCGCGGTGGTATGTGGTCTTTCATCCGGGGGTTCACATCAGTACAGATGAATTGTTTCAACATTCCGAATTGACACGTGATTGCACACCCATCACAATACGCGGCTTCTGTAGCGGCAGCGCGACCAGAAATGTATTTCAGCAACTGGTCTGCAAACAACAGCCAATAGTCGCTGAAGTACTTAAGTTGTTACTGGAATTTCAGCCACAAGCGGATGGTTGCGGTTCGGGCAGTCAGGCGCACCCGGCTATTTTGAGTGAGCCAGAAATGACCGGACCGGCAATGACCGGTACAGGATCCTGTGTATTTCTTGCGTGTAAGGAAGAAGGCGAGGCACGAAACGTGCTGCGCGCAGTGACTGAGAGAGTACCAGCAGACAGTCAGGTAACAGGGTTTGTTGCCAGAGGAGTTAGCACATCACCTTTGTTCAAGGTGTAAGTTACGCAAGCTGTCGGTTGGAAAATGTTAGACCAGATTGGGGCGTAGCCAAGCGGTTAAGGCACCGGGTTTTGATCTCGGCATGCGTAGGTTCGAATCCTACCGCCCCAGCCATATCTTATAAAAGTTGTAACAAACTAAGTCAGGCAGGTTTCTGGTGTCGGAAACGAACATGATGATCTTCTCGGGGAACGCTAATCCGGCGTTGGCTCAAAAGATAGTCGATCAACTTCATATCCCACTCGGCAAAGCCTCAGTGGCTGAGTTTTCAGACAGTGAAACCGCTGTCGAAATTCTGGAAAATGTTCGCGGTCGCGATATATTCCTGTTGCAAACCACCTGTTATCCAACCAACCACAACCTGATGGAAATGCTCATCATGGTTGACGCTTTCAGACGCGCGTCGGTTGAACGTATTACCGCAGTGATGCCGTATTTCGGTTATGCCCGGCAGGATCGGCGGGTCAGATCAGCGCGGGTGGCTATATCGGCAAAGCTCGTCGCCAACATGATTACCATTGCGGGTGTAGACCGGGTGCTTACTGTTGATGTCCACGCTGAACAGATTCAGGGCTTTTTCGATATTCCGGTAGATAACGTCTACGCCTCGCCGCTGTTACTGGGCGATATCTGGCGGCAGAAATATCAGAATCTAATTGTGGTATCACCCGATGTGGGTGGTGTGGTTCGCGCCCGTGCGGTGGCAAAGCAACTGGACGACGCCGATCTGGCCATCATCGACAAGCGCCGGCCGCAGGCCAATATGGCGCAGGTGATGCACATCATTGGCGATGTAAAAGGCAAAACCTGTGTCATTATCGATGACATGGTCGATACCGCCGGAACCCTGTGCAAAGCCGCCGAAGCACTGAAAGAGCATGGCGCGGTAAAGGTTGTGGCTTACGCGACACATGCAGTGTTGTCGGGCAAGGCAATGGAAAATCTGTTGGGGTCAGAGATCGATGAACTAGTCGTTACAGACACTATACCGTTGTCGGCAGAGGCACGGGATTGCACTAAAATCCGTCAGTTGTCGGTGGCAAACATGCTGGCAGAGACCATACGCAGAATTCATGAGGAAGAATCAGTCAGCTCCATCTATATGGACTAAGAGGCTGAGCAGAGATTCTGCCGCGTAGTCTCCTCGACTGGCTTAATTCTCGCCCCGAAAGCCCCGGTTGGGCAGAAGTCGGGCAGAAACTGCCTGTTGGGCTATCTAAAAACCAAATCTTTGATATACTTGATCGGCTCTGCATCGTTTTGGTCGCGAATAGATGCAGGCAGCCAAATTTGGCAACACAAAAAATCTAAAGGAAATTTCCATGAGCCTCGAATTTACATTGAGCGCGGAAGTACGCAGTGATTATGGTAAGGGTGCGAGCCGCCGACTGCGTCGAACTAACAAGTTCCCGGGCATTATCTATGGTGGTGGCAACAACCCCACGCCAATATCGCTAAACCACAATGAAGTGCTGAATAACCTGCAGCACGAAGCATTTTTTTCGCACATTTTAACGCTTGATGTCGGTGGTGCCAAAGAGCAGGCGATCATTAAAGACATTCAGCGTCATCCGTTCAAGCAGCAAATTCTGCACATAGATTTTCAGCGCATTGTTGCCGGTGAGGCAATTACGGTTCGCGTACCGCTGCATTACATGAACGAAGATACCTGCTACGGCGTCAAGACTGAAGGCGGTTCAATCAACCGCGTTGAAACTGAAATCAGTGTCAGCTGTCTGCCCAAGGATCTGCCAGAGTACATCGAAGTTGATCTGGCCGAGCTCAAGCTGGGTGAATCTCTGCACCTGTCAGATGTAAAACTGCCAGAGGGTGTGACGTCAACTGACCTGTCTCACGGTGATGAAGATCACGACCGTGCGATTGTCGCCGTACACGCTACACGCGCAACAACTGAAGCAGATGAAGACGAAGCAGCACCTGACGCTGAGTCTGGTGATGCCCCGGCTGAAGGCGGCGAGTAGCCGGATCACAGGTCACTGTCTGAGTGTAGACCCCGGGTAAGAAACTCGGGCAACACCTGAATGAATGCTGAGCAGATTAGAATTCAACAACACTGCGAGTTGGAAAAGTGGCAGGCCTTAAGTTAATAGTCGGGCTCGGTAATCCAGGCTCCAAATACGAAGATACCCGCCACAACGCGGGTTTCTTGTTATTGGACGAAATAGCCAGAGCCTACGACGCAACCTTTGCCGCTGAAAAAAAATTTCAGGGTGAGACCGCCAGGGTAACCATTGCCGGTCAGGATATCCGTTTACTTAAGCCTTCTACCTTTATGAATCTCAGTGGTGAAGCGGTGCAGCCAATGGCGAGTTTCTATCGTATAGAAAGCGAACAGATACTGGTTGCCCACGACGAGCTCGACTTACTACCCGGAACCGTGCGACTCAAGCGTGGTGGCGGACACGGTGGGCATAACGGCCTGCGTGACATCATCAAGCATATGGGCCGTGAATTCTGGCGTGTGCGGTTAGGTATTGGTCATCCCGGTGATGCAAAGCAGGTGGTTAACTTCGTATTAAAGCGCGCACCCGGCTCTGAGACAGATCTTCTGGTAAAGAGTATTGATGACGTGTTGCGAGAGATGCCGGATATAGCCGCAGGTGAGATGGAAAAAGCGATGCAGGTGTTACATACCAGGCCGCCTAAACCAAAGCCTGAGAAAAAAGACACGGCTTCCGACTAGTGGGCCGCTTGATAAATAGAGTGACAAATTTTTCACAGCTACTGTCGTCTTTGCGAGCCGGAAAAGTGCAGGTGTATAGATTTCATACGTCGAACTATCCAGCGCAGCAGTGGCGGCAGTTGTTAAGAAAAGTGTCAGCTTCAATCAAGCGCTCCGCTATGTTGGAGGCTTCACTGATAATTTATGTCAATAGTCATATTGAACAGCATTAAGAGCCATTGTTATGGGATTTAAGTGCGGCATAGTAGGTTTACCGAATGTCGGTAAATCAACCCTGTTTAATGCATTAACCAAAGCCGAGATTGCAGCGGAGAACTATCCGTTTTGCACCATCGAACCCAATGTAGGCATTGTGCCGGTACCCGATCCGCGCTTAGAGAGCCTGGCTGAAATAGTCAGCCCGGAAAAAATACTGCCCACCACAATGGAGTTTGTCGATATTGCAGGCCTGGTTGAAGGAGCATCCAAGGGCGAAGGATTGGGTAATAAATTTTTAGCCAACATTCGCGAGACCGATGCCATTGCCCACGTGGTGCGTTGTTTTGATAACGACGATGTAGTGCACGTAGCAGGCAAGGTTGACCCAATAGCTGACATAGAAATCATCAACACCGAGCTATTGCTGGCCGATATGGACACAGCAGAAAAAGCCGTGTTCCGGGTGGGTAAAAACGCCAAGTCCGGAAACAAAGATGCGATCGCCGAAAAAGCATTGCTTGAGAAAGTCGTCGCCCACGTTGATGCCGGCAAGCCATTGCGGTCGTTAGAGATAAGCGACAATGAAAAGCCAATAATCAGGCAGCTGCATTTTTTGACCGCCAAGCCGGTAATGTATATCGCCAACGTCGATGAAGAAGGCTTTGACAACAACGATATGCTGGCCAAAGTAGAAGCCTACGCCGCGGCTGAAGGTTCAAGTGTCGTCGCGGTGTGTGCTGCCATAGAATCCGAAATTGCCCTGCTGGACGAAGGTGACAAAGCAGAGTTTCTGTCCGAGCTGGGACTGGAGGAGCCGGGCTTAAACCGGGTAATACGCGCCGGCTACCAACTGTTGGATTTGCAAACGTTTTTCACCGCCGGTGAAAAAGAAGTGCGCGCCTGGACAGTGCGCCAGGGTGCGACAGCCCCGAACGGTGCCGGACGGATCCATACCGATTTTGAAAAGGGATTTATTCGCGCAGAAGTGGTGGGATACGACGACTATATAGGCTGCAAAGGCGAGCAGGGCGCCAAAGACGCAGGTAAATGGCGTCTGGAAGGCAAAGAATACGTTATGGTAGAGGGCGATGTAGTGCACTTTCGCTTCAACGTGTGATCGAATGCAGCAACTGTTCTTGACACACGAACGTCTTCTATCCAGAATACGCGATTGACGATTTACGGCTATGTAGCTCAGCTGGTTAGAGCACAGCATTCATAATGCTGGGGTCGGTGGTTCAAGTCCACCCATAGCCACCATACAAACATCCAAGGCCGTCCCTGTGACGGCCTTTTTTGTGTGTGAAAAATAAAATTAGTGTGAACGCCGCAATATCTGCCTGACAATAACCGAGACTACTGTGACTACTGGAAAATATTCTGGCGTGTCGGGTGATTACTGTTTTTGGCCTATACGCATTTTGTATCCACGCTGAGAATTGCCACCTCAGTATCCAGTACCGCATACACCCCACTGTCTGTCAGACACCCCTGAACGTATTGTCCTGGCACCAGGTCAGCACTATCAACCCGGGAAATAACGAGTTTGACGGACTTGCCGCTTGATCGCACGGCATCGAACCGACTGATAAACCCCATCCAGCGTACATAGTGCGCCTTGCCGGATCTGGTCATCACCCCGACCGTTTCGCCCGAACCAGCAGACTCTTCATCAAGTGTGATGTTTTTGTGGTTCTGTTTTCGGATGAGGGTGTGCATATGCTGTATATAATTACAGCTGTTCATTGAAAGGTAAACAGCTAATAGGTTGTTACAGCATTCACAACCTGTGAATTGGGTTTGGGCCGTCTTCCTTTGACCGGCAGCAAAGTGCCCAATTCTGGCGGTCAAAGATGCCGATCACTTAGCATCTATCGTTAGCATTCGGCGTCAAAAGCGTACCTTCGATTTCTCAAATTGTCAGTTCCAGGTGTCAACTAACCGAAGAAAGCTCTGTATCGAGTGCGGCTGTTGTCAGACTATCATTCACAACGTCCAACCCCACCTCCATCTTTTTGGTGAGTCACACTTGGCCCTTTTATGTTTTTGGGTAATTGTGGAGTTCCCCCGCTTTAGTGGACACCGGGGCTATGCTGCGGCAGCAGCGGATTTATAGTTGCATCTGTATTGTGCAGGGCTAGTGTAACCGAGTTTCGAATGCTTTCGTACACGATTATAAAACACTTCGATGTATTCGAATATAGCTGATGCTGCCTCACGTCGTGTTTTAAAATGAGATCGATAGATCAACTCTTTC
>CAKZVB010000315.1 GCA_937922015.1 uncultured Granulosicoccaceae bacterium | reverse complement strand
ATAACCCAGAGCTTTTTCGCCACGGACAACCAGCAGGATATTGACGATATGACACAGACAGAGCGGACAGAAAGCACTAGCGGCGAGCAACCTGTTAGTGGTCGAGAACAGCGTTTTGTTAGGGTTTGCGGTGGTCAACTTGAGACTGTTGAACAGCTGCACGAGTTTTTGCAGGGCAATGTTCCCGATGGCTATAAAATAGATAGCGATCATGTACCCAGACTGACGCCAGAACAAGCGTGGACTGTAGTCTGGTATGTGCAGAACTTACACACACAACTTTCAGATGAGATTGAACGCTGCGATGTGTGCGGGGAAATATACGATTCCGCCCGAGAGGGAGACTGCCTGGATTTTGGTGATGCGCCTTATCACTTCTGTGATGGCTGCTACTACAGTGATGCACACGCACGCAAGTCACGACAGCGAGAATCTAGCGAACCCTAACCCTGCCATCACCCGAATTAGCCACAAGGAACTATCAACATGAACCAAACATCAGACTGCACAACGCCAACCAAAAAAACCGACAGCTACGCTAATGTCGGCGTGCATGGCGTTGTTAGAATTTTAGGTGTCTAATTATGAACGTATTTAGAATGATTGATAATACCGAGTGGATTGCAATTGATACTATTTCCACTATTGAGAAAAAGCTTGATGAGAAGTTCGCTCGGTGGGACGTATATAGAAATAAAGACAAGACTTGGAATGTTTCAGTATCTGATGAGTCTAGGACAGAGGTATTTTCTGGAGATTGTTTTCTCCAGTGCATGGAGAAAGCTTCTCAATTTGCTTTTATTCCAAAGCTACCAAAAAGACCTGATTTATTTTCTGGATACCAGCCAGTTAGGGATGGTAGTCAATGGAGGATTAAGCGAGTTGACGGGACTGACGGCGGAATCAGAGTTAAATCCAAGAAAGAAGCAGAGTCTTTTATTGAACAGATGTCAATGAAGTCTTCAGAGGCAATGGTGGAATGGGATGAAAAATATGCCTTACAGGTGAGCCAGGGCCTTGAGGGAGTGGATTATATTTTTTAATTCTAACACCTATTAATCAGCGACACCCTGTCGCATATCCTTGGCTTTTCCGACACCGTGTCGCATATCTCCAAAACAAAGAGACATAGATATTAACAACAAAACCGCTTTACTAATGTGCCGTCTATGCAAAGCGGCATACCAATTCGACCCAGAAATATTTGACACCAAGGCCTTTGCTGACCTCGGCTTCACAAACATCCGCCTGATAGAAAACAAACGCACTTGCACCCAAGCGTTTATCTTAAAAAACCCTGATATGACAGTAGTCGTATTCCCCGGCAGCAAAGAGTTAAAAGACTGGCTAACCAACTTCAAATTCTGGAAGCAGCGCATACGAACTGGTAAAATGCACAAAGGTTTTTACCAAGCATCAAAGTCAGTTAACGCAACTATCAGCGAAGCCATCGCCACCAATGAACTGGTATATGTCACAGGCCACTCACTGGGCGGGGCACTGGCAAGCATCTTCGCATCGAAGCACAGCGAAGTGCTTGCTTGCTACACATTCGGAGCCCCAAGGATATACAACCGCAAAGCCGCCAAGGCATTCGACAATGCAAATCCAGGCAATCACTTTCGATGCGTAGTCGCTGGTGATGTTGTCCCACGCTGGCCTAAACCAGTGATGAACTACCGGCACGTTGCAAAACGGGTTTATTTCGGGCTCGATGGGCGTATTCAGCAGTCAACCAATCGGTCAAGGTGGTTCGATACTGTTGCGGATTTGGTGCAGGAATTTCGTGATGGCACTTTGTTACAGGCTGAGGACCATATGCTTGAGTTGCAGGAAGAGTATTTGATTAAAGAGATTGGGAGAGCGGCGATTGAACCAGAAAGGATTAACGTCGAGGGAAAGTCATGTTCAATTTGCAATGCGAAAGCAGTCACATTCAGACATAAGGACGGCGAGCTGGAAGATCCATATTGCCCAGACTGTGAGTTTGATTTGGTTTGCCGTTGGTGTGGTAAAGAAAGTGTTCCTGTTATAAACGGCATAAGCGAATCAGAATGCATTAACTGCAACTCAAAGAACGAAATTGACTGGGAGGATATTGAAGGATCGCTTTGCCCGGTAGTGGATCGGTATAGCCGATGACCAACAAACAAAAACGCCTAAACGATATCCGCACCCAAGGCAAACACATAGCAAGGGACGCATCATTAACAACCCACCAGCGCATGGTCCAGATGATTGCGCTTCTGAATGAGTATATGTCGGTGAGAGCGTCACCAAACACCACAACCAGCGAGATCAAATGAACCTTTTCGAAAGAAAAATACGCAGCTCCAATCACTCGATAACCGATGCTGAGTGCGAGGAAATCAAAGACCGATTCAAAGTCGATGATATCCGCAGCGACAAGATCACAGCCGGTACAGCATTCTGGCCGCAATTTGCATTCTCACACATGGCGTTCAATAGCAAAAAGGGCGGCAACGGCGAGATGTTCAATCTGTACGACTTTCACGACGACGGCTCTGGCATTTACCCAGCAGTTGGTACATCAAGCCTGCTACTGGACAATGATGGCCGCTTCCGATTTGCATCTGAAAACGGCATAGAACGCCTACCGGTTGTCACATGGACAAATCCTGAAGGTAGCGCTGCAGGTGGTGAGTTGGCCGCCGACATGGACCGCGCAAACGAAAACACTGTATTAACCGCATTCCACCGAATGGCCTGCAAGCACCACAACAAGCGCATGGACGTGCACGGGAATTATGGTCTGGCGAAGTCCGAAACCATCGCGTCAATGAACCAGATCAGCCTGAACGAAGCAACAGTTATCACCGGCATTGAAGGCAGCGATATCCTGAATCAAGTCAAGGTCAAAGACTTTCACAAGTCGCTGGAATTCAACTTTCAGGCATCACGACCACCGCACGCTCTCATGCCCGAAACGGTACATGACAACCATCTGTTCGCTAAGGGCATCATGGTCGATGTCAGCACCCTGTTCGATGGCTCTACAATGGCCAGAGGCATGAATCTCGGCGTCACTGCAGCAATGACAGACATACCACCGGTACGCGGCGAGAAGTCGATTATTAACCGTACCGTCGACCGTCACAATGAACTGCGTTTGGCTTCATTCGATGACTTATGCAAAGCGTACCGGTTGCCCATGAATATCGACATGGAAAACTGTCCAATATGGGTCGGTATGCTTCGAGAGTCAGAGATGTTCGGTGATGGCATCCTCGGGCCTGTAGGCGCAAGAGCATATGCAGATGGGGTTGCCGGTACGCTTCTCTGGGCGCGTGATCAGCACCAGGGGCTGTGGCATCCGAGATGGGACGGCGCACCGGTGGCGACTGCTGATATTCTTGATTATGCGTTGAGCTGATGAGCACCCTAGATGAAGTATTTGGCGTTTTGAAATTCATGGCGGCCTTCGTTGGTTGGTTTTGGTTTTTCGTGTGGCTCGCCATTAGTTTTGTCGTAAGCGATTCAACTGTATTCGCCACTGACGACAGGCAGAGAAATCCGTTGCAGCATGGTTCTTTGTATGGTTAATGGCGTTCGCTACATTCTGTCTCGCCTTAGCCTTTGGCGGCCTTCGCCCGATGCTTGCCAGCACTTTGTTTATGCTGGTTTGCTTTTGGCTGTACTGGGTCACTTACCAGTCATATGCGGAAAAGAAAAGCCGTATCGAAGGATGACGCACTGTACCGATCCCTGCCAGTGTACCGCACCAATTGATACACCCTCAGCCCGCATAAACACTGAATCCGGTACACTTAGGCAATGAGATATCCGAAAACTATAACGGCAATCCTGAGCGCCATCGCAAGTACATTCGGTACGGCTGCCGTCACCACTGACATAATCGGCAGCAGCCACACACACCAACAGCACGCATCAAAAGACCATAGCCATGAGGCACCAATCACAGAGGGAATCCGTACCACCATAGACGGCAGGGCACACCTATGTAGCCCGATGTTTGCCGGTACACCTGAGCAGGGGTAACAGCAAATCTACGGACGATTCTGTCAGTCAGAACACCTGATTCTAAAACAGGTCTGCCACCGTACCGGACTGACTGAAGAGGCCGTTCGTGATCTGGTCAATGACGGTGTATTCCCAGAGCCCATGATTAGCCGCTGTACTGGCGTGTACTTCTGGAACAAACCAGATATCGAAGACTGGATTCGGGACAATGCTGGTTTCGTCACGCCGGTACAGTCTACTGACAGGACAGTTTTCAAAATAGGAATGAGCATGGATGAGCTTGCAGCAGAGGTGCCTGTATCGCCGCAAACATTCAGGTCATGGCGACTGAAGCAACGACGCGTACCGGCAGAGAGAGTGATTCGGTACTGTGAGCTGACAGGGGAGAATCTGTGGGAGGTACGGCCGGACATTTACCCTGTGAGCGGGGCGGGGCCGGTACAGGAGTATGCGGTACACCTGACCGGCTCTGGTTAGTTTTCAAGCTGCTTCTTTTTCCGCTCACCTGCCTTTTTCATGGCCTGCCTGACTAGTCTAGCGGCTAGCCCATGTCAATACTTTAGTGCAATTATTTTGCCTGCTCGCTGAGTCATAACAAAATGTAGCTTTCAACCGGTTGCCCTCGCGCGTATAAATCTCCCTACCTTCGCAGAGCAACCCAAAATATTTTGAGTTCTACGGACACTCAGCCGGTACACCGCCGTGTTTCTAACTGGTACAACTGGCTCCAAGACATCAAATCACCTGTACCGCACAACCCAAACAGGGGCGGTGACGAGAAACAGGTTGACGTATACGACCCGATTGACGGCGAATGGATGGAAAGCCATGTCATGAGTCGATTCGCGGGGAAATGCTCTGCTGATTTCAAAATATTCCAAGCGTATCTACGGGACGGATTAGCCGCTGCCGGTCAATTGAAAATGACAACTGAGGCGCTTGAGTCGAAAAAAAACTACTGCTACATCTACATAAACGGATTGGTGAGACAGGCTGAGTGCCAACAATAACTCGCTGCCCTTGGGACCCCAAAGGCGAAGTAGTCACAGACTGGCTGAATGTAATTGTCGCCTTCACCCCGCGATACTCAGCCAAATCAAAATTTATCAATCCTGCCGAATTTATCCGCGCATCAAGCGAAGGCTGGATTGACTTTCTACCCGAAACCGACCCTCGAATTCAGTGGGTAAATAACCGAAAGAATCTCTACACAGTCAGGCGCCAAGGCCGTGTCAGGCTCATCGAATACGACCCTGAGAAATCATACCGAAACATCCAGGTGCTGAGTAATGTCGATTGGACCGATGTGCGAATCCACATCGATAACGGCGCGGCAATTACTCGGACATGGTTTGAGGCAAACAGAGTCACAGAGGTCAATAGCCGTCGTGTATAACCCATTCCCGTGCTTTGCTGAATTCGGTAGGCGCTCGGCGATTATCAGTCACCCGTTCAATTTCGCCGCCAGTATCTATTACAGCAAATGTATTCTTAACCGCGCATTTGTCTACGCACTGATAGTTCTGGCTGCTGCGGTCGTCTATCAACTCATGGGCGCAGGTACAGCAATCACTCTGATGTTTTTCGTGTCGGCTGGTGAGTATTTCCGTGGTAGCTGCCCGTCATGCGCAGAGATACAGGGCATTGCCTTGGCGTTTCTGGTTGTGGGCGTTGTGCTTGGATCAATGGGCATTGCTGCAGCGATAGGGATTATTGCGTTCTACGTCATGCTGTTCGTGATGTGGCTGGCCTTTGCATTGACTGTTGGCTCACGCGTTAAATGACAGCAATAACCCGAAGCCCAAAAGACGGCGCAGGTCTCGGCTATTTCGTATCTGATTGGTACGGCGTAAGAGTCGCATGGCAAGGCGCTAACATGCCAGAGCCACGAATGCTCATGCCTTGGGAATTCATACGCGCAGATGACCGAAACGGTACAGTAGACTTCCTTAACGGTACACCAACCGCTGAACCCGTACCGGCAGACATCACCAAAGCATCAGGCGATGTGAAGATACACGTTGCCGAAAGCGCCTCTAACTGCAAATGTCGCAATCTGATGATGGATGCAGCGTGGTGGGTGCTGGGTACGCTGCCATCAGAAAAGGTCTATCACTATGACCATCCGCTGTTCTTGCCATATACGCCAGCACAAAAGCAGGATCACGTCGGCAAGATTGAGAAGTGGCGCATCGATCGACTGAAAGCCGCTGGATTGCAGATGGACCGCATTGATTTGCCCACAGACGATCACGGCGAGGTAGTAGGTATGCCGCGCACTGACGCAGAGATTAAGGTTATTCGAAAGGCATTGCTGGGCAAGTGATCACCATCGGCAACGCCAAAGACTTGGCCGAGCTGACCGAAATACCTGACCGAATACAAAAGACACTCAAGCCTGCTGTCAGTGAAATGCTCGACAGAACAGCATTCAGGGCAAGACGTGAGCTTCAAGAGCAAATGCCCAAGCGGTTAGACAGACCGACAAAGCAAGTCATTAACTCCATCAGAGTCCAGAAGACACGCAAGAGCGACAGCCTGGATGCCATGCAGTCAGTTGTATGGATGACAGACTGGGCAAGCGCATTCCTTCAGGATGATATTGCCGGTCAGACAATCACGACCCTGAACGAACGCCGACCGGTGCTGGTGCCTAACATTCGAAGCCTGCAGCGCAAAGAAGTCCGCCGCAGACTAGGCAAGCTGGTTAACGAATCAACCGGCAACGTAGTGGGGCTGAGAAGCGGCAAGATTCGCAAGATTCTCGACAAAACAGATTATGTGTTCGAGATAACCAGTCGCGCACATCCTTTTCTTGTACCTGGCATCTACTTCAGAAACCAGCGCAACGCCACAGCCCGAAGCAATGAAAACGGTTTATTCACGCTATTCACTTACGTAGACAGCGCAGAGCGTAAG
>CAKZVB010000314.1 GCA_937922015.1 uncultured Granulosicoccaceae bacterium | reverse complement strand
CTTGTCGCCGTTGAGCAGTTCGCGGAATCCGTCTCCATCGACGTCTTTCAGGCCTATCTCATCCAGCAACTGGTTGGCAAGATCGGGATCATACTGAGCAAAATGCTGCTTCCACTTTTCATCAACGAACGGAGGCGAATCTGTAAAACCAACGTATTGCTTTGGCTCACCCATGCCGAAAAAAGCGGTCTCATTCATTTCATCGCGGTTCATCGCGACCGACATCGCCTGACGGAAGCGCAGGTCAGAGAAGACTTTGCGTTTTTCCAGATTCTCGTGGGTCATGTTTATACCGAAGCTTGCAATGGTGACTTCGGGGCGCAGTTGCATGGTGTAGTCACCTTTCTCCTGGTTTTCCAGTAGCAGCGGCGCAGTGGACAACTGCAGCGACTGTGCTTTGAAGTCCACTTCGGAGTTCACCAGCTTAAGCAGACGAACTTCGTCTTCGTTGACGAAAATTTCGTCCTGCTCACTGACATAAGGCAGTTGATTACCCGCAGTATCGACCTGGAAGAAGTA
This sequence comes from uncultured Granulosicoccaceae bacterium, assembly GCA_937922015.1. Classification (GTDB taxonomy): domain Bacteria; phylum Pseudomonadota; class Gammaproteobacteria; order Granulosicoccales; family Granulosicoccaceae. The sequence continues at coordinate 5,905 of CAKZVB010000314.1, read as the reverse complement.
GGGATTAGCCACCAGGTGACGGCCTTCGGTGCTCTCTGCAATCAGGATGTGTGATTCCAGTGTCGGTACTGTATCTGCAGGCAGATTAGCGACCTTATTAGGACTTCGTAGCATTGGTGTTGGCGTATCTGTCCAGTCCGAGTTCCCGTAGTAGTTAGAGATAACCTCGAGACCATTTTCAAAACCGGCAGCCACTGCCATCGCATCTGCTTCAGGGTTCAGAGCCGGATCCCATTTGCCGAGGAAATGCTTAGGCTGGAATCCCTGGGCATAAGAATTGGCAAAATGCGCCAGCAACCCCGGCTTCGGTGCGGGCAGGTTGAAACGTATGGTTTGCGGATCAAGAACCTCAAGGTTCATTGGCTCGCCACCAACGAGAGTGTAGTCCTTTGGCTTTTCGTACACTTTGGGGTTCTGCGACAAATTGTCATACCAATACTTGACGTCTTCTGCAGTGAACGGCGCGCCGTCGGACCACTTGTGGCCCTTACGCAGGAAAAATGTCAGTTGAGTGAAGTCTTCGTTCCACTCCCAGCCTTTAGCGACGTTGGGTACGATGGTTTGCAAATCGTCGGAAAAACGCACCAGATTGACATGTCGTACCGCTAAAAAGTCGGAGGTGCCCGCTTCGGTGGCATTGGACATCATATCGAATACGCCGCCATATTTGCCTATTGATGCATAGGGTGCGACCACCAGAGGTTCTTCCGGAAGACGTTCTGCCAGCGGGGGCAGATCGGGATTGCCGCGAATTTTTCCGTTCAGTGACTCTATATCAGGGTTGGCTGCGAATTCCATTTTACAATCTGCAGCGGCCTCGAACTCTGCAAGTTCGTACTGTTGTGGAAATGCGCCAGCGGCGACACCTTTAGAATCGGCGACGGTTACGGCCGGACACTGGGCGAACGCGATGTTCGCCATGAACATCAGGCTGGTGGTAAATAATAGTTTTTTCAAGATAAGTTCCCTCGTTGGTTTTATATCGACAAAAATGCCTGCTAAAAACAAATGGGCATACAGCATGGTACGTTACTTTTGATACATTACAAGCAGATGAATCAGGCAGCGACAACAAGCGCGGGAAAATAAACAGGCGATTTCATTCGTTGACGACAACAGTAACTTAATTCATTGACAATCGGCAGGTTGTGTGAATGGCCAGCCCGGACTGCAGAGCGGGCGGTGGTTGAGTGGCCAACATCTCTGGATTGCTTCAGTCAGCGGTACCCGTGGAGGCATACCTGAACTGACCGGGTATAATGTGTATCGTACAAGTCTGCGAGCCGGAGTAGTAATGTTTTATACGGTTACTGGCAGTCTATTGCAGATAGTGATTCAGTTGAACGTTGTTCGTAACAGCACCACGTTATCGAGTACCAGATTGGTGGACCAGATAAATTCGGCATCGGCACCTTTGGCGTCAAACACTTCAGTAAAATTGGTGTACGCTTTTTTATTGTTCACACCGACCGTGTCATTGGTGAAAGTAGTGGCTTGCGGCCATTCACTGTCGTCGAATATCGGTGATGTCCAGTCAGCGGGTATTTGCCAATGGGCCGCGGAGTATTCAGTGGCGTCCTGAGGGCCGTCAGTGCTGCATTGCGAGCTATCGCGAATCGAACCATTGATCACTAGACAATCACGATCAGCAAGCGGTGCTGTGTAGAAAGTTTGTGCTTTCCAGTTGGCGTCTGTGATGCCAACGGTGTTGCCATCGGTATCTTTAAAGTGCGCTACAAGTCCGCCATCACCGGGATGATAGTTGGAGCCGCGGTTTTTTTCTGATCCCAGGCCCAGGTTCTCTTCCCAGTCAACCATCTTGATTGCCACACTGAGTGGCCGCTGCGCTTTAAAGCGAACGACATTGGAATTGAACGGTGTAAACGGCACCGGGTCTACCGCCAGCAGGGTGCCATTTACGGACAGTTCAAAATAATTGTCGGCAAAGATATAGGCGATAAATTCTTCGTCGCCACCGGCGTCCATTAAAGGCACTTTTTTAAGATCTAATTCTGTTACCGAATTAAGGGTATTACCACCGCACTCATTGTATAAATCGGTCGCGTGTGGAGCGGTTTGAAAATGAGTGTCAGCGGGTACCGTCCATTGTTGTCCGTCATCAGACTCAATAGTACCGACGGCGCTGACTCTCGACCTGTTTCCGCAGTCTTTCAGGCCGGCGATTGTCTCGACAGCGGGCCCTGTCGTAAAGTAGGTTTCGCTGGCGTATACGCTACAAGTAATGAGTGTTAACAACGCAGAAATTAAACGAATCACAGGAAATCCTTATGCTGTTTGTTGTATGTTTCGACCGTACCGGATGCTGAGACCTTTTGTCATCATAGTGATAACTACCGGGTGTGGCTGCTTTGCGTAGTCTACCTGTATATAGTTGTCAGTGAGCAGTTCAAAAGTGAAAACAATAAGGATGTGCTCGCCACGTCCGGCCGCTCTCAAGGTTGTTCCTGTGTCGGTGTCAATTCAGTCGTATGACACTTGTTAGAAATGAACCAAGTTGTTCAAACGCATCCAGTGGAATCACCCGTGCTATGTATTGATCCGGTCTTATCACAATTACAGCTCCGTGGATTCGATCAATACCGCGTAGATCATAAATATTCTCGCTTGAGTCGGTGCAGAATATTTTCTCGTAATCTATCAGCCCGTAGACACCTTTGAGTGGTATTAACAAATCAGGCATCGACATGATATCAAGCTCACGATGTGGCAACTGAAAAACGGCGCGAACATCAACGGTGCTGTCGATGTCTGCGCCCTGCGGTGTCAGTTGATAGAGCAGACTGTCTGCGCGGCCGCTGAGATACTCACATAATCCGGCCATTGGCTGGTTTGCACTGCCGGTGTCATCATTTGGTGCAAAAGCTATTATCCGCCATCGACCATCGGCTTTTAACACGTGACCCAGCTGCATTGGTTTGGCATCACCCAGTCGAACAACCGGTGCCGAATGAAAACGTCTGCCGACTATCATGCCGCGTGCCAGTGCCTGATGTTGATCATTGCCGGTGATCGCGTTCGGGCTGTATTGTGTTTCGACTCCGGCGGTGTAGCGGCCGTGTTTTTTAAAGTATTCCTGAAATTGCCTGGCCTGTTGATCGTTCTCTGGCCTGGCGCTGAAAAGCCGCGCCATGTCTTTATCGAAATCAATCAGTTCTTTGGCTGTAGCACAGCGTTCTTCGGTGTAGGTGTCAAGTAACCACGGAGGTGCTTTGCCCTGAAGTACCGCGGCAAGTTTCCATCCCAGGTTAAAGCTGTCTGCCATGGATACATTCATTCCCTGACCGGCTTTCGGGCTGTGTGTATGGCAGGCATCACCTGCGATAAAAACACGTGGTGTGATTTTACCGCGATCACCAGCGGGCACGTTATCAAAGGCATCGCAGACTCGCTGACCGATCTCATAGGCGGACCACCAGACCACCTCTTTTACGTCCAGTGTAAACGGTGACATGATCGCCTGTGCTTTTGAGATGAGTTGTGCTGAATTGACGTTTCGATCGGATACGCGTTCGTCACCGTGCAATTCATCGAGCTCGATATAAAGGCGGGCCAGATATCCGCCTTCACGCGGTATGATCAACAAGCTGCCCTGATCTGCAGACTGAATAGCCGCTTTTAGACGGATGTCCGGGAAATCAGTGACTGCCAGAACATCCATAACGCCCCATAGCTGACGCGCTGCTTCTCCTTTGAGCTCCCGGCCTGTCAGCTGTCTTACCTTGCTGCGTGCGCCGTCACAGCCGACAACATATTTTGCGTTAATGGTTTCTGTGGTGCCTTGCTCATCTATGCAGTTAACGGACGCGGTAACCGGGTATAGCAGGTCTTCGTCAATTGCTAAATCAATGAGCTCGCGGGAGTATTGCGGTTGTAAACGCGTTGCTGAGTTGCGCATCTTTTCAAGTAGAAACTCATGCACCCTGGCCTGATTCAAAATGACATGTGGCATCTCTGACAGATCATCTTCCACATCCTGAATGCGATCTGCGCGGCTGATACTGTGGTTGTCGGCATCCGCCCGCCAGAACGCGACTTCATTAACCTGGTAAGCTTCTTTGAGCACTTTTTCGGCAATACCGAGTGCCTCAAACATCTCCATTGAGCGACATGCGATGCCGTCTGCCTGACCAACTTCGAGCGGGCCGGGCTTACGTTCAATAATGCGGGTGGATACTGAAGCAAAGGCGGTGAGTTGTGCCGCCAGTGTGAGTCCGGCCGGGCCGCAACCGATAATCAGTACATCCACTTCAGAAGCTTTTTTTGTCAGATCCGTAGCGGGGGCGACTGCCGGGTCACCACTGCGGAATCCATTTAGATGGTATTGCATCTTTCCACGCGCTTAGTTGATTAGATCGGTCAGTTGGTGTGATATCAATATGCAGTTTAATGCGTCCTGTGCGAAGCTGCTGTGTTACATACGACCGCACGGGCCGGCCAGCAACGGTCCACACAATATAGATGTCACGGGAACCTTTAGTAGCCCCCGGCCCGGCAGGTTAAACTTCGGTATATCACCCAAAGACAGGCTGATGCATCTGTGTGTGCGGTGCTAGAATGAGTGACATGTGCTACCTGTAGCAACCAGTCAATACTATTTCAAAGGCCGCGAATGACTTACCAAAAACGTACTATATACGATTCAGAGCACGAATTACTGCGCAGTGAACTTCGCCGTATGCTGCAGGAGAATGTGATTCCGCAGGTAGACAAATGGGAAGAGCAGGGTTTCGCTGATCGATCTATCTGGAACAAACTGGGCGATCTTGGAGTGATGTCTACCATGCTGCCAGAGACGCTTGGTGGTGCAGAAGGCGATATGCGCGCGCAGGCGGTGGTCTATGAAGAAATCGGTCGCTGTGGTGTGGCGGGCCTGGGCGGCATCGGTGTGCACGACATCGTCGCCTACTATCTGCTGAATCATGGATCGGAAGAGCTGAAACAACAGTGGTTGCCAAAGGCGGCAAGCGGTGATGCACTGTTTGCCGTGGCAATGACAGAACCCGGTGCCGGTTCGGACCTGCGTGGTATTAAAACCCGCGCCCAACGCGATGGTGATCACTACATCATCAATGGTTCGAAAATATTTATTACCAACGGAATCATGGCCGATGCTATTGCAGTTGTCTGCCGTACAGACCCCGAAGCAGAGCGTGGTGGTTTAAGTGTGGTAATGGTAGACACCACAAGTGAGGGCTTCAAGCGCGGGCGAAACCTTGAGAAACTTGGACAGAAATCACAAGATACCGCAGAGCTTTTCTTCGAAGATGTGAGGGTGCCGGTGACCAATGTGATTGGTGAAGAACACCGTGGCCTGAACCTGTTAATGAGTGAACTTCCGTTCGAAAGATTATTGATTGCACTGGTCGGTCTCGGGGCGGCAAAAGCAGCCTATGCACATACTGTTGACTATGTGCAGGAACGCAAAGCCTTTGGAAAATCTATTGCAAGTTTTCAGAACACTAAACACAAACTCGCCGAGTTGCGTACAGACATCGAAGTAGGAGAAGCTTTTGCAGACAGGTGCGTTCTGGCTCATTCCACCAGGGAGTTAACCACGGAGCAAGCGTCCATGTGCAAGGTATGGCTTACCGAGATGCAGGACAGAGTGATCGATGCCTGCGTTCAATTGCATGGCGGCTACGGCTACATGTGGGAATATCCGGTGGCCAGACTCTATGCGGACTCCCGAGTGCAAAGAATCTATGGTGGCACTAACGAGATCATGAAAGAACTGATCAGTCGATCGCTGCCACTTGACGATTGACAAACAGTTTTCGTGGTACTCACAAAGTGAAAAACCTTGAGTTTGTCTATGTGGTGGTTGGTGGTGGTTCTGCGGGCTGCGTGGTGGCAGCGCGGCTGGCTGCAGAGACCAGTCACACGG
>CAKZVB010000313.1 GCA_937922015.1 uncultured Granulosicoccaceae bacterium | reverse complement strand
GGGCAGTCTTGTTGGCATTGGGATAGCAAATCCGCGCGGCCTGTTTTACATTAAAGGGTAACTGAAGAGGTGGATGTAAAACACCTATGAAGTACCACTGAATATAGTGGTATGTACTACAGAGAGTTAAATGAGTAATTTTCTAATAAAAGAGATGTCGGAAAGCGACTGGTGTGAGTACAGGTCAATTCGATTAGAATCATTGCGGGATTCACCAGATTCTTTTGCATCGACTTACCAGCGCGAGGCTTCGTTCACCGACGAACAATGGCGGAAACGGTTAAGAGTTCCCCCGGATATTCACAGTGCCCTGGCATTAGCTGCTATCGAAAATCAGTCTTTTATCGGCCTTTTATCGTGCGTACTTACCGCACCGGAGACTCGTTGCGCTCATCTCTATCAAATGTGGGTATCACCGGAATATCGTGGCATGGGCGTAGGGAGATCTTTAGTTGATCGCGCAATATCCTGGGCGGCAACACGTGCCACGGGATATATCCAACTGTCTGTAACGACGATTAATGCCGATGCAATATCTCTATATACAGCTCTGGGATTTAGTCCTACCGGACACACAGAGCCACTCAGGGAAGGGTCAGACCTGATATCGCAAACAATGCAAATGAAAATGCCCCCGGCTTAATGGACACATTCATAAGCCGCCCGGCACTATCTAATTAAAAACCTTCTCACCGGATGCATCAGTGTAAATGCCAATTGATGAGAGAATTTCCGACATTCGCTTTATACCCGACTCTCTTGAAAACAGGGTGCGAGCAGTATCCAGTGATCTATTGGAAAAAGAATACCAGAGCTCGTCGTCACTATTCAGCTCACAAATACCATCTACCCAATCATCGACAGACTCCGCTATAATTGCGCTTTGCCCGTGAACAAGTCCCGTTCCGTCTGCTGTTAACGGGCTGATAACAGACGGTAAACCATGCGCCATGCAATCGATCATTTTTCCGTTTAATCCGGCTCCAGTCAGCAGAGGAGAGACAAATACTCTCGCAGTGGAAAAAATATCTTCCAGGTCTTCTACAAAGCCGACCATATCAATATTATCTGAAGACAGCTGCAACAGCTCCTCCGGCATTCCGCTACCGTATACCTTCAACACTATCCCAGGGTCCCTCAATACCAGCGATGGCATTATTTCTTCGCAGAAATATTTGACCGCTTCAACGTTTGGCTTATGACTGAATCCACCGAGAAAGGCAATACCACTGCGTTGTTCGACTGGCGCAACAGTGGTGATCGGATACACCACCCACGGACAGCGCTTTATTTTGTCTTCCGTGAATAGATGCGAGGCAACAATTGCCCGCTCAGTTTCGGTATAACACAGAGTGACATCAACCGCATTGATTGCTTCCAGTTCTTTTTCCCTTGTCGCCAGCGGCCCTGATAACTCACAGCCTGCTAATTGAAGTTCCTCTCGAAGCTCTCGCATAAAGTGCAAATCTGCATTGTTAAAAATAACCCTGGCACTCGAATGGTTGTTCACCGAATCTATTACTGCGTGTACCGTTTCGTATCTGGTAATGTATACCGCGTCAAACTCGGAGCCCCGCAATGCCATTACCTGCTCTACGGATGTGTAAAACGGGTAATGCAAACACTCTATCCCGTGGGATTGCAGTCTTTCAGTGTGTTTGCCCATATGGGCGAAATTCAGTGGCAGAAACACCAGCTTTGCTCCCAGTTCCACTAGAAGCTTCATTTCCTGAATTGCAGCATAACTTCCAGCGTCGTTATTGAGTTTTGGTGTGTTCGCATCAATCACCAGAACTCGAAAATTGCAATTCCGGTCTGCCTGACACCCGGGGCGATCGCCTTCAATGGCGTTGTCTCTAAATTCCCTGAACCACTTTTCCTTAAACTTCTTTTCGTTTGAAATAAGCTGCGCGCTTAGCTCCGCTGAGGTATCACTTTCATTATTCAGTTCATTGAGTTGAACAACGGTGGACGCCGGACAGTAGAGTGTTTTGTAACCGGCATCTCTCACCTTAAACGACAGGTCGATGTCTGCGCAAATTTCAGACTGATAATCATCACTGAATCCGCCGGTCTCTTTCCATACCTCTTTCTTCACTATCAATGCTTGTGAGGATAGATAGTCTGCCTGCCTTATGTAGTTGTACCTGGGATGACTGGCGTTATCGTTGTTTCCATAATCCCGGGTTTCGCCGTCTTTCCCTACGATTCCGCCAGCAAGACGCAGTTTTCCATTAGCGTAGATTACCTTCGAACCCACGCAACCTACATTTTTGTACCTTTTGAATAACTCAACGGCGTTGTCTATCCAGCCCGCAGTTACCTCTGAATCACTGCCTAACAGGCAGATGTAGCCGCCAGCGGCTGATTCCGCGGCAATGTTGTTAGACACCAGATCCCCCGCAGCTTCAACATTTCTGATAACCCTGATGTTCTCAATAATCTCTTCAATGTGCGCTGTTTCGTCTGTTGATGCGTCATCAACGAGGATCACCTCGTAGGAGGTTTCATTGTGCGAAAGTATCAGTGATGCAATGCAATGGTAGGTCGTCGAAAAATTATTTTTTACCGATATTACTACAGTGACTTGCGGATTGTTAACCGCGGGCAGTTTGAGTGGTTGATAAGAAGCTCTTTTAAACGGACCGGACTCCATCGCTTTGTGAGCAAGAATCAGGTTTGACATTGTCTCCTTGTCGCCAACAAGGCAGTGTTCAATTCTCATAGCTAGTGACTGATAACGCTGGATGGCAATTTTTGATGCAAACGGATACCCTGCATTGCCAATACTGTCTTTTAGAATACTCTCCGGAGTAACAATCGGGTGAAGCACTTCTATATGTACCGCACCAAGGCAAATCGCGTTATTTACTGTGAGTTCGTAGGAGTGTGGGGTACCATCGAAATATGATTCGTCAATCACAGCTTCGACGATCGCCCTGTTACCACATATGTTGCTTATCGTGCACGGCAGGCGATTGTTCTCGTCGGTGAGTATTTCAACACCCGGCTCACCGATCGCCTCATTGCCCGATGTAATTTCTGCAATTATTCGTCTGTCAGTAATACCAACAAATTCGTAGGTATAGTCTGCTGTTGCCGTGATGCTGAATTTATTACTGGTTATCTGAGCACCGGTTTTTGAGTCACAGATTGTCAGATTCGTAGCGTTTTTACCAAAGGATCGACGGTCAAGAACCACTTTAAATCCATGCCGGCCATCTCCATATCCCGCAAGCTTGAGATCTTCCCGAAATATATCTGCTCGCCCGTGACCAACCAGCATATCCCCCGCGAATACGCTGATGTTAACTGGCTGATCGGGCTCATCTGTGTTTACAGCCCAGCCGAGTACGCATTGATTGGTCACACCGGCGATATTTCCAATCAGAGTTTTGCATTGCTTGGGGGTTTTCTTATCCGATAACAAAGAATCTATAAAAACACGCGCCCTATGATCCATTCGAAAATTATTTTTGGTGATCATAGGGAAATAACCTGCGCAATCGATGGCTTTTGTTTGACACACGACAATCTGGAAACTTTCAGCCAGAATCTTTGGATTCCGGGAGGGAAAGCGGCGTTAGCAATTGCAATATTTGTTCCAGGTGCTCGCAGATGCTCCGTGGTGTAGTTAAACCACCCAAACAACGTTATTGTTCGTCGTTTTTTACTGTCTGTGAAAAGGGGTCGTGCTCGTTGCTGAGACTAGGTTGGTTTAACCCTGTTGGAGCAACAGTCCGCGAGATCATCCTGCTGTGGATTTACACACGGCAGATCAATCCGGACACACTGAACGAATAAAAAATATCCTAAAACCTGTTTCACAATTCGCAGCTTATCGATCCGGAATGTGCATGGCCTGACGCGATTGCCAGCGCAGATAGCTTGCCGCAAACTACCCCTTATCAGCGGCTTTGCCAAAGTGATTTAATCAACAACCCCATAAACGCCGCCTGGCTTGTTAAAAAACCACTGTGCTTCGGGACACTATCTGCTGCATCTTTAGTTCGCCGGTTATAGAAAATATGCATGGACGGCTCGATTGTCAAACTCACCGGAAGTATCTCCGTGGCAATGATGATCAAATTCGGCAGCGCCGGAAGAGATACTTTCTCATGAGTCGGGCTATCACAATTGACGCATTTGCCACGTTTCGCCAACGGTGGCTTTTGGTAGCCTTTGAAGCTGACCGATTTTTCGTCAGTCAGTACAACATCAGAGGCGCGGAATACGGTGATGTCCGCATGGTCCTGGCCTGTGTATTTCTGGCAGGTTGTGCAATGACAATAGCCACGAAACAGTGGTTTGCCCGAGACCTGCAATTCTGCAGTATCACAGCTACAGCGGGCGGAATCGAACGATTGGTTTGACACAGTATTTATCCCGTCTTCAGGTTGCCTGACTGTAGTTAATAGTGCGACTTGTGATAATCAAAACCAACAACTTACTACGACAATTGTACCACACACAGTTTATACAACGTTGACAAGCGATCTGCCCGATTTGGTAAACGAAGCTACCGGTGAACTATCGGCTGACATAGGTGGAAAATAGCAGCACTGTCTCCCCCAATGAATTCCCGTGTGTATATGAATTTTCCATATTGAAGGTAATATTTGTGTTTTGTTAACCTGGTTGTCGGGTTAATATGTTTCCACAGATATTGAATTATTGGGAGACATTTGATGGACATTACGCTTTACCACTCACCGGGGGCTTGCTCAGATGCAACCTTTATTTCACTGCTTGAAGCGGGTGCTGACTTTGATGTCAAAATCATCAACATTAAGCTCAATGAGCAATCCAATCCGGACTATGCCGCACTAAACCCGAAGAAAAAGATCCCGTTCCTTGTTGTCGACGGCAGGGGCTTGAGTGAAAACATCGCCATGCAAACATGGATTGCTGAAACCTTCCCGGAAGCAAAGTTGCTGCCCTCGGACAACTGGGAGCACAAACAAGCATTGTCCTATATGGGTTGGTTCGGTTCCGGTATTCACCAGCATATAACCCGCCACTTCAAACCCGCAAAATTCTGCTCCAACGAGGAAGCCCATAGCGATATCAAGGCCAAATCCAAGGCGATGTATATGGAACAACTGGCATTGATCGATGCCGAATTAAGCGGAAAAACCTGGTTTTTTGATCACTACACAGCCTGCGATTCGTACTTCTTCTGGATCTACGAACGTGCCTTGCGTGAAAGCTTCGACCTGAGTGTCTTTGAACACTGCACGGCACACAACAAGCGAATGCACGCACGCGAAAATGTGCAAAAGATGCTCGCTCACACAGCGAGCTAATTTTCACTGGCAGGCTTGCTTTGCGAATATGTTCTTCATGTACTTGACTGATCACGACAATATGGCATCGGATAACGCTGCCATACAAATAGATCCGCCCCGATAATGCAAGCCGAGTTTCATGACCTCGCGTTAGAGAGATACCGTAGTGGTATTCGTAACCCGGGCATCAAGCTCATCACCAGACAGACCCGATTCTCGAAATCTGAAATTTACTTTGACACCTTTTACACATTAACCTGTTTCTGAAAAACGCTGTCGTGATACTGTCGGAGAGTTGTCGTGGGTTTTTCGTAAGAGTTTCGAAATGTTTGTGTAAGGCTTAATAAAAGCACTACCAAACGGTCGAGAGTACAAATGAGAATAAATGCGGAACTGATTGTTAAGTTGCGAAAAGACAAGGCCTGGTCGCAGGATGAGCTGGCCATTGCCTGCCCGGCTTGTAAATCTGATAATATTTACCAATACAAAGAATACTTTCAGTATACCGGCAACGGCGAAGAACTGAATCCGTTGTCGATTTGCGTGTCCAAACAGGAAAGTCAGGGTGTCCTTCGACTTGGCTGTGTTTAATCTCGCTGTCCCAATACGCGCCTTTTACGAGGCGTATCATGAGGCGGCGATTAGTCGTTTTTGCGAGTTCAATAAGCTGATCCGTCGCCATGGGGCCGCGCTTTTGATAGGCTTGAAGGGCTAGTCCTAAACCGTTCCATCCATCTAAGGAGGGTTCACGGCAGAGTTTTTCGAGGATTTGGAAAGAAATTACGAGGCGGTCTGC
>CAKZVB010000312.1 GCA_937922015.1 uncultured Granulosicoccaceae bacterium | reverse complement strand
TTGTCTTAGTAAATGATGGTACGATCATTTGAGGCGCATAGTTGTTCAATTGTCCCGAAAATGATCGATAATTACTATCGCCTTGGGCGCACCGTCAGGGCGCGTTCGCAGTAGCAGAGGTTCTGCCGCGCAGGCTCCTGGAGGCTAATCCGACTGGCAGACTAATGTGGATGTTTCTCTTTTGTGTATTTCAATTTTGACTACCCGGTCAGTCAAAAGAACCGATTGAGTCGATAAAAAAGAGATGAGTGTCGAATCTGCTCCAGTGTGCTGAAAGCCATACCCACCAACCAACCCCGTAGACCAGGTCTAAAGAAATACAACGACTGCAACTCGTCACCTGGCTGTGCACCCCATCGCCGTTTGTAATCAGATTCGCCATCACCCATGTTAACTACGCGTTTACCCGACTCCACTGCTTGTTCGAACATGCTCATGTCAGCAATGATCCCTACCCCGTGTTTTTTGTAGGCTTCATCATATTGCCCTGAGATACTGTAGCGCAAAGAGCCAGCGTCTATTGCGAGGCTGTAGGCGATTGGCTTGGAGTTCAGTGTTACCACCCATACCGATAAACGTTTTGAACCGTCCGGGTGATCTGCGTAATTTTTCCAGAAAGTCTCGCTACCATATACACGAGTCTTACCGTTGCTATCAGTAGCGAGCCAACTGCGGGCCTCGATCTCTGCGCAGCTATCGATGACCTGTTCCCACTCAGCGGCAGTACAATTGTTATAGTACGAGATGTCAAACTCACCCATAGTCTCAAGTGCGCGCCTACGTCGATCGTGACTTTTTCGCAAATTACGGCTTAACGACGCACGAAATGCCTCTACCGTATCGGGCAGGTTAACCACTTGCTGCGCCCCTGCGCTTAGATCAATAATTTTCCAGTTTTTTCGCCGAAATGATGCTTGTAGTGGCAAGTTAATTTGATCGCTTGCCTGCAACGGACCCACATGAAAAATAGTCGCACTGGTGTCAATATGTACGGTGTCTGCAAAAAAATCGATTGCAGTTTCTTTCACGTCTGGTTGGCACAGGAACGTGCGAAACGGATAGTAATACCCCGCCATGGAAAGAATCTGAATACCCAGCCGGCTTCGCAGCACACAAGGAAACAGGTTTGCTTTACCGGAAGGCTGTTCTTCCGTAGTCACTGTGGAGCTATACACAACCGGATGCATTTCAGCTTCGTTTGCTGCGTATGTGCGGCTCCATACGTCATACCAATGATAGCTCAGGAACTGATTCTCGGGAGCAACCTCCCTCAGCACCGTTGACCATACCTGCTGGTCGCCAACGTTGACATTTACTTCTGCGTTCATAGAGATCAAGCTTTGTTAGACAACAAGCCAGTTCGGTCCTCTGTGAGTTTCTCATCCGGACTATAGACCGAAGTACTACTTCGATCGCTTACAACCGGCGGTATGCAGTGACTGCTTTTGTGAGTAATCTGACAGGCCAAACACTCGTTACAAACGGCCTTGAAAAAATTCAACACTATTCTTTTCGGCGAATGACGCTCTTTCTTAAAATTCGAACGGTACTGTGAATAGAGAAAATGTTGCAAATGTCTATTGTTGTGAAGTTGTGCTATACCGCTTTGGCGAGATCTGAACTTGCAGTTTCTTGTGGTGGATAACGCAGCAGATCACCATAGGTCTGAGGGTTTTCCAATAGCGATTCGTGCGACGAATAGCCTTCACGCCACTGCTCTTCGAATACCATGTCCCGGGCGATGCTCATACCAAAGAAGTAACGCGGGTGATCGGTATGATTGTCAGGTCCTGCGTGAAGCATGTCGCTGCGATAAAGTATGACGGTGCCCTTCGCCGGTGCGGTTTGTACCAGACGAAAGTACCTGGACAGTGTCTGACGGTGCTTTCTGAGTTGCCACAGCGTGCGCAGGTTAAAGCTGAATACAGAATTTTTGCCAAGTAGAAACCGGAACAGATTCGGTTGATGATTGTCGTAGCGGGTAGAGAAAACACGGTCAAGCCACTCGCGACGATCAAGCTTGAATGACGCAGATTTTCGCAGGCTCCAGAGTGTTTTCAAATTATGCTTTAAAATTGAATAGTTACACGTTGCCTGATACAACCGTGTTAAAAAATCAGCCTGCCCGTCAAACATCATATCGGTACCACTGAACTTGTGGGTGCCCGGAACAAATACAGTTCCGCCCTGCTCGGGACTGATATCATCGACCGCTGCAAACAAACACAGGACGCCGTCAGGGTCACGGTGTATGTATTGGTGTGATGCACCCCGGTAACTGGTCATTGTCGAGATTTCCAGCACTTTGCGAGTAGTGCCACAATACTCACTGATGGCGGGCTTTAGTCGTTGCGCGAAGGTTGCCGCATAGGACAAGACATCAGGGTTTGAGGGCAGCGGGCAAAAATCACGGCGACCATAGAGCATATCAGTCTGACTGGCAAAATCACCTTTCTGACGCTGCGGATCATCCAGGTATCGACGTACTATCGATAAGCCATTGTCCGCTTCAACAGAGTCGAGTACGTCGGTGATGACGGCAAAACCCTGTGTGTCGAGAAGATTGACGACCTCGAGCGCACAGGATTCATTGATTTGACCATCACTGGTAAATTGGGCAGCAACCTCAAATTCAGAGGTATCGTGAGACAGGTCTAGTGTTTTCATACAGTTGAACTCGGCGAACAATCCCAAACCTGAAGAGATACGACATCAGGCGCGTGCAATCGACAGTCGCGATGTGACAGCTGATACTTTTTCCATCAGAAACAACCGTTCCTTATTATTTAGAAGCGTCCAGTAACACACAATAACGTACAAGACTGCAGCCAACAGGGCCTGTGATATCAACAGCAGGTAGCTGTCTGGAGGGCTAACCCGCGCAAACCAGTACAGGGTGACAAGCAGTACAAGGCTTGCGGGAACAATACGCAGATAGGTCTCTTTCAGATACTCAGTCAGACTTGAGCCGATCACACGACTGGTTAATATGGGAGTAATGATGCCGTAGAAGCATATCTGCGTGAATGCAGTTGCTCCAGCCACACCAATCAGTCCATAACGCTGTATAAAAATGATACTCAGGAAAAGATTGAGTAGAGAGAATCCGAAGTTGTAAAAGGAAAATTTCCGGTGATTGGCAGTGCCAAGCAGTATCGAATAGCTGAGTAATTGCGGCCCTTTGATCAATTGCGTAAAAAACATGATCGAGAGGATGGTCGAGCAAGCCACAGCGTATTTTTCACCCATCCACAAGCCGACAAAGTAATCCCCCATAACCAGTACACCAATGCATAACAGGTTCGAGATCATCAGCATAAACTTGGTGCCGGACACATAGGTTTCGTATATAGCCCGGTTGCCCTGGGTGGCATCCTGCTCGCTGAAAACCGGCACAAAAGTCTCTGCAATGGCATGAATCAGCTTATTTGTATATTCGCTCAGGCTCCAGGGAATTGTGTAGTACGTAATTGCAGCGGCGGACATAAAGAAACCAATGACAAATGCATCACTGTAGTACACAAGCTGCATTGCGAGCATCGACAGAAAAGTATATTTGCTGTAGGTGAAAATTGAACCGACCACAGGTTTCTCGGCATTTCGCACATTCAACGACGCATCGGGTTCGATTTTTCCAAGTGCATACACATAGACAATGGCGGCAAATATGTTTCCAAGCAAATTGACCACACCCATCGCTACAAGGTCGTAGCCATTCTCCAACACAAGGTAGAAAAAACAGGCGTTCATTAGAGTGACGGTGAGCGTGACACCATTAATAATTTCGTGGCGCTGAAATCCGTACATCGACCCGACCAGAATGCCGGTGGTGACAAAAATCGCGATATCCAATGAGGCAATAAGTACCAGCTGATGAACACTTTCGCCCAGTTCGCCCTCGAACTTAAAGACATCGACCATGAACCCGGCGATTAAGGGACTGATCAGGACCAGCAACGAGCCCACCGTCAACATTATCACCAGTCCGGACGCGAGCACCGTATTTAGCGATTTGTAGTCCTTCAGGGCCTTGTACTTTGCCACGTACTTGGCAATAGCCGAGCTTATCCCCAGATCGAGCAGCGCCATATAACCGGTCAACGCGGAAATGACCGACCAAACCCCGTATTTGGTATCGCCCAGCGTATGCACCAGATAGGGTGATAGCAAAAACGCGATGATGATCGTTCCGCCAATTCCAACGTAATTGGAAAATATGTTTTTAGTTAATGTCTTGAACATATCTAAATTGTCGTCAGCTGATCGTGGTTCACACTAATCTAAAGTGGCAAGTAACAATATGTGTGGCGTTTCTGAAACGACAGAAAACACTCGCTCGAGGACCGAACGAGTTGCGAAGTTGCACCCGGCCACGGTGTTAACGGCTGAAGTCTCTATTGCTTAACCCGCCCTGTTCACAAGGCGACGAGTCAGGATTGACAAAAAAATCTATGTCAATAGCTCCTATCATTGATTCAGGCGCCTTTATTAAAAATGGCAGTGTGTCTCTATTCACTATCAGATGAGCCCTTATTTACCTTAACCTGGAGTTGCACATCGTCTGATCAAGCTCGGCACATGGCGGGATACGCTTCTCACTCGATCAAGCGACCTGTTCTGCAACCCTGTTTAATCGCCCTCGCCGCACAATGGCCCATAGTGCACAAAGGAGAGGTTCATGAATACTGGGTAGATGGGGCCACTGCAGTATTTATTTGAGCGTCCAATGGTGTATTCTTAACGCCTACTTCAAACAACGGACCCTGGATAATGATAGACCTATACACCTGGACCACCCCGAACGGCCGGAAGGTTTCGATTTTGCTGGAAGAGCTGGGCATTGAATATAATGTGCATTCAATAAACATTTCCAAAGATGAGCAATTCGCCCCAGATTTTCTGGCGATTGCTCCCAATAACCGCATACCGGCCATTGTTGATCACGAGGCCAATATTGCGATGATGGAAACAGGGGCCATCATGCAATACCTGGCAGAGAAGACGGGTAAGTTTTTATCAAAAGACTTTGCAACCCGCTGGAAAACAATTGAATGGCTCAACTGGCAAATGGGTGGACTTGGACCAATGGCAGGCCAAACGCATCACTTTGTAAAGTACAACCCGGGTAAATCCCAATACGCTGAAGACCGATATCAAAACGAGACCAAGCGACTCTACGGTGTACTGGAAAAGCAGCTTGAAGGTCGCGATTTTATCGCTGGAGAATACTCTATTGCCGATATGGCCTGCTGGCCGTGGATTTCCCGGTTTGAGTGGCAGGGAATTGATTTGAATGAATATAAAAATCTTACCCGCTGGTATACAACAATCGCAGAGCGCCCTGCAGTACAAAAAGGTTATCAGGTTCCAAAGTATGTAACCGATGTCCCTATGCCGTAAATCACCAATAGCCTAAACCAGCCGCTCCCCGGTGTCGGCAGTGTCATACGTATGAAAACGATCAAAACTTCGCAGTTGGAAATCGCCTATCTCGACAACGGGCCGGATACCGGCTGGCCCTGCATCCTTAATCATGGCTTTCCGTACGATACTCATTGTTATAGTGAATGTATAACCCCACTGGTACGGGCGGGTGCGAGAGTAATTGTTCCCAGCCTCAGAGGCTATGGTGCTACACGATTCTTATCACCACACACCTTGCGATCAGGAGAGCAGGCAGTCCTCGCAAACGATTTGCTGGAACTGATGGATGCTCTGTCAATTGATAGCGCTGTAGTGGCCGGTTACGACTGGGGTGGTCGCGCCGCCTGTATTGTTGCTGCTCTGTGGCCACAGCGCGTTAAAGCGCTGGTTTCCGGCAACTCTTATAACATACAGAATATCGCACGCGCTATGGAGCCTGCCAGTGCCGGTGAAGAAGCAAGTTACTGGTATCAGTACTACTTTCATTCTGAACGTGGCCGCGCGGGCCTACAGAAGAATCGCCGTGAAATTGCACGCCTGCTATGGCAGATGTGGTCACCCACCTGGCAATTCGACGATGCCACTTTTGATCGAAGTGCCGCAGCTTTTGACAACCCGGATTTTGTGGATGTAGTTATCCACTCTTACCGGCATCGGTATGCGTTAGTGGAAGGTGATCCGTCAGTGCAGGCTATTGAGGAACAACTGGCGCAACAACCGGAGATCAGCATACCCAGTATTACCATTGACGGCGACACCGACGGCGTAGATACCGGAACCGCACACCACGCTGGCAAATTTACCGGCCCTCATGAGCACCGGGTGTTCCATGGTGCAGGGCACAATCTACCACAGGAACGACCTGCACAATGGGTTCAGGCGATCCTTGACGCCAGAGCAATGCAAACCTGAGAAGGCTGCTTCCAACACACACTACATCTCCATAAACACGTAGTGTACTAAGGCGTAAGCAGCGTCGATCCGGTGGTATCACCAGCTTCAAAGCCTTTATGAACATCCACAATGTCTGCCAGCGGCTTCTTTTGCCCGACCATTACGTCAAGTACGCCTTTTTTCACCAACTCAAATACCGCATTCGAAGAATGTACAAGGTCTTCCCGTGTTGCTATGTAGTTGGCAAGAGTCGGGCGACAGAAATACAGTGATCCACCATGCTGCAGGGTTGACGGCTTTACTGCTGGCGCCTCCCCGGTAGTGGCACCGAAGGATATAAAATAACCTCGCGCCGACAGTGAAGCCAGTGATGCATCAAACGAGGCCTCACCAACCGAATCGAACACAACCGACACTCCTTTGCCGTCGGTTAATTCACGTACACGTTCGGCGATATTCTCACTGTTTCGGTCAATCGCATCGCTGTAACCATGCTTAAGAATGGCTTTGCAGTTTTCTTCTCCTGATGTCACTCCGATCATACGGGCGCCGATATGCCTGCCCCACTGCCCGGCCAGATGACCCACGCCTCCGGATGCCGCATGAAAGAGTACATTTTCACCGGCCTTCACCGGATAGGTTCTGCACATCAGGTATTCCACCGTCATACCTTTCATTAAAATTGCGGCAGCAACGTCATCGCTAATGCCGTCCGGTATCTTGATCATACGGGCAGCCGGGGCATTTCGATGCTGCGCATAGGCACCCAGCACCGGCCCATAGACTACTCGATCACCTACCGCCAGATCATCTACATCAGAGGCGACTTTTATAACGTTACCGGCCGCTTCAAGCCCCAGTGCAGACGGAAGCTCAAGCGGATAGGCACCGGATCTTTGATAGACATCCATGTAATTCAGGCCGATCACAGTCTGCTCAAGCGTTACCTGCCCGGGGCCCGGATCGGATAGCTCAACCGATTCCATTTTCATGACCTCGGCAGGTCCCTGTTTGTGCAATTTAATGGCGTTGGTTTTCATGTGTTATCTCAATTTTTTTACTTTATATTGGACTGGCACAACGACTGATTCAATCGATCAGGTAGTGGCATCACCGCCAGCAACGAGAATCAAATCTACCTCACCTGCGCCGTTTCGTCTGTTTGCAGCAGCCGATTGATACTCATCAGAATTAAAGCACGCTTCACCATCTGCGATTGATGGAAACTGAATGACGATAAAGCGATGGAATTTGTCGGTACCTTCCAGAATTTTAAAATCCCCGCCTCTGGCCAGCACTTCGCCGCCGTGTTTTGCAATAATCCCCGGCACCTTGTCGGTGTAGCGTTTGTACGCCACGGGTTCAATGACTTTTGATCTCGCCACCCAGTATGCAGGCATCGTTGGACTCTCTGTTCAATATTAAAATAAAAGTTGCGGCAGATAGTTAGCGATTTGAGGAAACATCACTACCGACACTATGCCAATAAGCATAATGATCCAGTATGGTACAGAGCTTCTGAATATCTGGCTAACACTCACCGACGAATCCTGAATAGACGCCTTGACGGTATAAACCAGCAACCCGAATGGTGGCGTAAGTAAACCGGCTTCAATAGCAAGGATTCCGATGACAGCGAAGGCGATCCGGTCAAACCCCAGTGCGGTTGCCAGCGGTTCGAATATCGGCACCGTGAGCAGCATAATCGATATTGAATCGATCACCATACCCAGCAGAAACCAGACAAATATGATCAACCCCAGAATCATAAAGGGTGACAGACCGGAGTTGAGGAAAAAATCCTGTATAGCCGTAGTCACTCCGGTCATAGCGAGCGTTCGGGAATATAGAGCTGCCGCCAACAGCAAAATTAGTATCGGTGCCGCCGTTTTGCCAACAGAGAATATCGCGGCAAGTAATTCTTTTTTGCGCATGCCCTTGGTTATCGCAAACAATAAAGCAAGTGCGGCCCCCGCACCTGCCCCTTCGGTTGGCGTGAAGATACCAAACCATATGCCGCCAAGCACGCCGAGAATAATAAATGCCATACCGGCAACACTGAACAATACCTGTGAACGACTGGCAGTGACCGGAGAATCGAGGTCGTAATCACGCTTGCTGCCATCTGACATCCGCTCACCGGTAATGCCCGGCCGAAGGATGGCCGTACCAATGATGTATATCAGGAACATACTCGCCAGAAGAATACCTGGAATTATACCAGCCAGAAACAGCTGCCCGATTGACTGCTCGGTAAGAATGCCCCATACAATCATCAACACACTCGGCGGTATTAACATGCCCAGGCAACTTGATCCGGCAATGGCACCCAGTGCGAACCCTTTGTGATAGCCCATCGCCTTCATTTCAGGATAGGCAATACGTGAAAAAGCGGCAGCCGATGCGATCGAGACACCGGTGACAAAAGAAAATATCGTGTTGCCGATAACCGTCGCCACCGCCAGTCGTCCCGGCAATGCTCTCACGCCGCGGTTAATCGCCTGATATATATCCGTAATGGCACCGGAGCGACCGATAAACTCCCCCATCAGCATAAACAACGGTATCACCGCAAACGTGAAGTCCCGCATTGCCTCAGCGGCAGTACTGGCAAGGGTTGCTTCGACAATTCGCCATTTGCCGGTGACCAGATAAATACCCACGACGCTGGTCATCCCGAGTGCAATAGCCACATGCACGCCGAGCAACACGAATACAAACAGTAGTGCGATGATTATCGTCGCGGTATTAAAGTCAAACATGCAAGTTTCTTTTAGAGTTCAGGATAAACCAGCCGGGCGCTACAATGGTCATAGTTCCAGGTCTCTGACTTCGAGCTTGAATGCTTCGATTGCAGCTAACGCCAGATAATTGATCACAGCCAAACCACTGCCGATTAAAATCGTAAAACGGGTCGGCCAGACAGGTACCCGCAACGCACCCTCCCCGTCAAACTCACCGTTGGCGTAAGATCGCAACGCCGGGCCGATAGCACCTTTAAATAGAATCGCGAAGAAAAGTGCACCTAATAAAAAGCCGAATACTGCTAAATATCGGCGTGTGTTGGGTCCAAAACTATTTATTAAAAAATCAGCACCCAGCATGGAACGGCTGCGTACGGCAAAACCAATTTGAAGGAATACGATAATCACCACTGAGTTGGCAATTATCTCTTTGGTGCCCTGCAACGGGTAATTCAGTGCTCGACAAATGATATCTGCAAGCGTAATAAAACAAAGTACAAACGCCCAGAAAGCCGCCAGCACCATAAGTGCTTTAGTTATACGATCAGTTAATTGAATCAGGAACATGAATGAATCGCGTACACATTAGTGGGCAACAACAGGATGATGAAATTCATGCGGTTGCCGGGTGCGACCAGATACCTGGCCGACCCCCGACAAGCCGCATCGTTTTTCAGGGCGACGGATAAACGCTATTCAATTGCATAGCGAACCGGCCACTGGTAACCGTTTTTCTCTGCCGCTTCAATCGTCAGTTTCAACACCTCGGATGCCGGTAATCCCTGTGCATCGAGGTCTTTAGCCATTTTTTGCGGCCACTCTGCCAGTGAGTTTGCCCAGTCAGCACGAACGGCAGGATCGATTTCGTTAACGGTGATCAGATCGCGCAATGTATCAATGTCTTTGGCATAACGCTCTTTGTTGACAGAGCCTGTCTGCTCTTCAAAGTCTTTGCCGACTTCGACAATGATTTCCTGCACATCAGCCGGAAGTTCATTAAATGAATCCAGGTTCATGGTCAGACCGTGCCAGGTAATTGAACCAAAACCGATCGTTGTATAGTAGGGACCCGGCTCGTATAACTTGAGATTTACCCAGGCACTCGGAAACATTATCCAGCCTTCGTATACATTGGTTTTCATTTCGGTATAGGCGGTGGCCAGTGAACTCTGCACCGGTGTGACTCCACCATACTCAAGCCAGTTCAGATTAAGACCAGCACCTGCTATTTTCTGCCCTTTAAGGTCAGAGAGTTCATCCCACGCAAAGCTGGTTCCCAGGTTGTAGCCACCGTCTGCAATTCGTGAAAGTAACTTCTGATTGAATTTATCTTCAAATACATTTTGCAGGTACGGCACCTGGGCATAAACATCCTGTGCGGTTTTCAGGCTGACGGTCGGGTCCATGGTGCCGAAAGGCAACATCACCTGAAACGCATGTAACGGCAGGTTAGATGCCTCGAAGCACATGCACATACCACCGATGTCGATGATGCCATCCTGCACACCTTCAAGCACTTCGGTTACTTTAACAATACTGCCGGAATATCCTTCAACGAAGTTGACGGTATGATCGGTGCGCTCGGCGACGCGTTTTTCTACTTCCTTTTGAAAATAGCTTTGCATCAAACCGGCGTAGACCACCCCCGGAGGGTGGCCAGAGCCAATACGTAAAGTGATGTCATCGGCCTGAGCAGCACCGGATAGCATTCCGGTAACCAGCCCTGCCAGCACAACAGAGTTTCGAATCTTGTTAAACATAGGTTTCCTCCAAAGATTTAACAGCTTATAAAACGACGCTACAACAGATGCATATATAGCTAACCAGCCTCCTGAAGCCGTACACTGTCTGGTATAGCCAGTGGTGAATTCGGACTGTCTTTGATGAACTCGACAGTGGTAAACAACAAATCAGTGTCGCCGATATTCTTCACCGCATGGGTAAAGCTTTCACCTTCGGCAAACTCGTAATGGCTTGTTTCACCCGGGGTATGGATAACATCCTGCACTCGTCCATCGTCATACCAGCCACGTGCTTTGCCGTGGGTGTGACAAGACCAGAAGTAGTGCAGAACATGTTTGTGGAAATTACACCGGACACCGGGCGGCAGGTGCAAGTGCCAGACGCGCACCCTGTCGGTTTCGGAGACCAGCACACTGCCGACAATGCCATTGTCACCGGCCTGTTCAAATTCTGTTTGTAAATCTTTTGGCCAGTGCGCTCTGGGGTTATCCCCGGCAGATGGCCCTTCAATTAGCTGTGGTAGTCCCATACAAGTTAACCCTCAAAGAAAATTTATACTCAGTTACTCATCACGGGTAAGACCCTCTATGAAGCTGCTCTTTGCTCACCCAAAACACACGCCTGCGGCTCCAGTGCCTGCAAAGAATCGCGCAATTGTTTCTGTTGTGTCTCAGTCAGAACGGTATTGGGTGGTAACACGGCCCGCCAGCTGTCATCGCCACGGCGCCAGGCCTCTATTTGTTTTAATGCTGCACTGAGTGGAAATTTTGCAACCTCCAGTCGAACGGCTGTCAACGTCTCTTGCAGTGCCGCAGCTTCTGATGTTCCGTTAGCCTTGTACGTTGCCGCAGTTAACGCGGCCGATGCATTTGATGTCGCCGAGATGGATCCCGTACAACCTTTGGATAAACCTTCCAGCAACACTGCCTCGCTACCGGGAAATACATCGAAGTCATCAGCTGCCGCTGCAAATTCCAGCGTGCCCTTGAAATCCCCGGAGCTGTCCTTCAAGCCCGCGATGATCGGTCCGAATTCTGCTTTCAGGCGTTGTATTAACGGCACGGTAAACGGCGTCATTGACAACTGTGGAAAGTGATACAAATAAACCCTCAATGCATCTGTTCCAACACCATCAATCAGCTGATCAAAATAATTGAACACACCATCTTCAGAGACGTTTTTGTAGTAAAACGGTGGCAGTACCAAAGCATTGGTATAGCCTGCATCTGTCACCGCACGAGTCGCGGCGATAGCATCTCCGACGGAGCAGGAGCCAGTACCGAAAATCACTTTGTTTGCCGCAAACCCCGCATCGCGAAAAAGCGCCGGCACGCTTAGCCTGAAAGACAATGGCAACGAATTTCCTTCGCCTGTAGTGCCCAGTGGTGCCACACCGGTCAGGCCCTGCTCCATCAGCCATTTGCACTGCGCTATCAGGCGCTGTGCGTCAGGTTGGCCCGACGCATCAATCGGTGTTATCGACGCCGCATATACGCCGTGGTCTGCCTTGTTCATTTTTTCTGGCTCATTTGGTCTGGCTCATTTGGATACTGCCTTTAATTGTTGTTCTGCGTCACGCGCCCTGACAACGACTTTGATCGCATCGTCGACTCGTTCCCGCGCATAGCGAAGTGCTTCCGGTAAGTCATCCAGTGCAAATGTATGGGTGTGTATGAGTGAGGCATCAAAACGTTTTTCTGCCATAAACGCCATGGCCCGATGAGTAGCGCTTTTACCCTCACCGCGGATGCCATACATGTACATGTTATTCTTGACAACATGCGGTAAATCAATGGTGGCCGGATCATGCGGA
Organism: uncultured Granulosicoccaceae bacterium; assembly: GCA_937922015.1. GTDB lineage: Bacteria > Pseudomonadota > Gammaproteobacteria > Granulosicoccales > Granulosicoccaceae. The sequence continues at coordinate 4,486 of CAKZVB010000312.1, read as the reverse complement.
AATGCAGCAAAACATATTTTTCCGCCGCGATTAGTCATGTGAATCGCATCGTTTATCGCCGTCTCAGTGCCGGCACATTCGACCACGTAGTCCACCCCCTGCTGACCGGCAATATCTTTCACCTTGCCGACTACATCGGTATCTTTTACGTTGATTACGTGATCCGCACCCAGCTCTTTACCGATTTTTAAACGTGAGTCTCTGGTCCCTGTGAGGATAACGGGTGCTGCACCAAGAGACTTGGCCACCGCCACCGCTAACAAACCTATCGGACCCGGCCCCATCACGACCACGCTTTCACCGGCCACCAACCCTCCAAGTTCAGTCAGCCCGTACATGGAAGTACCTGCGGTTACCACCAGTGTGGCTTCCTCATCGGACATGGTATCCGGGACCTTTATCACCGTATTGATGTGATTGACCGCGTATTCAGTGAACCCGCCGTCTGTCGTAAAACCATTGGCTCGATGGCCTTTTTTTACGTCGCCGTAATTGAGACCGTAGTTAAGACACGATGTGTACATGCCCTGACGACAACGCTTACACTGACCGCAGCCTGCGTGTATTTCTACGGTGACACGATCACCAATGGCAAATTCATCTACCCCCTCACCCAGGGCTGCCACCGTACCCATGTACTCGTGACCCGGTGTGAAGTTTTTGTTAAATGGCGAACCGCCTTCTATCAGGGCCGGTGTGCCATAATGAATAATTTCCAGGTCAGTGGCGCAGATAGCCACTGCATCAATTCTTATCAGGATCTCAGCCCGCGATGGCACTGGAACCGGCTTTTCCACCTGCACCAGCTCATCCGGGTCGCCTATTACCCAAGCCTTCATGGTATCCGGCACGGGCATTCTGGTTGAGGTAGTGACCCCGGGAGTATTTTCCACGTTTTTTCCTACAAAATTTCGCAAACCCGAATATGACCGGACCAGAAAGCCATTTAGTGCGCCTGCCGACAAACAGCATTGACGTCCAGTCCTGTGGGAAGACTATTTCAATGAGTCGGTCCGTGTCAATTATTATCGATAATCGTTGATTGTGTGATTTCAAACCACGATGTATTCAGATATCATCTGCCTCCCACTAAGGAAATATCCACTATGTCGTCCGCGAACCCGCTATCGCGCGTTTCTCTGTCGCAGCAAATTCGCGATCAACTGCTTGATCGCATTATCCGTGGAGAGCTGCCCCCCGGAAACCGTCTTGTCGAAATGAAAATAGCTGCTGAGTTCTCAACCAGTCAGGCGCCGGTGAGGGAGGCATTGCGTGAACTTGAAACAATGGGCGTCATCGAGACACTGCCTAATAAAGGCGCCCGTGTAAGGACAATTACCAACGAAGAACTGCGCCAGCTTTATGAAGTGCGGGCGCAACTCGAATCCTATGCCACGCAACTGGCAACCGCTGCCGGTGCGCCGTTAAAGTCCCGACTAAAAGAGGCGATCAAGGCGATGAAAAGAGCGGCAAGGGAAAGCGACTCAACTGCCTTTGCCAGTCATAACTCTGCGTTTCATCGGATTATTGTCGAGGCCAGCGGAAATAAAATACTGCTCGATATGTGGGAAACGCTTAATGTTCAAACCCGGACCATGACTAATGTCGCCCGCAGCCGGCGCAATCTAATGGAACTTGCCGATTCGCATCAAACATTAATCGATGCCATCGCCTCCGGTGATCCGGACATGGCAAATAGAGTTGCCAAAGACCATGTACTGTCAAACCGGCCTAAATCTGCGGATACGTCTATCAAACAGTCTGCCTCTTAACCTGCATAGATTAACCTGGAACCCAACTGCTAATGACAAACAATCAATCCGGCCGGAACTCAGCTCTGGTTCGCCCACAGGTTTACCAATTTAAACTTGGCGATGCCGTCGTCACCAATCTGCTTGAAGGATACGTCGTTCGTGAAGACCTGCATCCATTTGTTGCCACCAATGCGACCGCCAAAGAGGTGGAAACACTGGCACGGCAATATCAGCTGCCCTACCCCGAACTTGAACACAGTTTTACCACCACGCTCATAGAAACCGCCGGAAAACTCATCGCGATTGATCCGGGCTTCGGTGAAAACTCACCGATGCCAAGCGCTGGCCTTTTCGCCCAATCGCTCACCGCCGCGGGCTACAGTACAGACGATATAGACATGGTTGTCATCAGCCACAGTCACCCGGATCATATCGGCAACCTGATGACCGGCGGTCAGCCGACTTTCGCCAATGCCGAGATCGTCTATGGTCGCCGTGAATTTGATTATTGGAAAGCTGGTGAAAACATAAAAGACGCGCGCAAACCGACGTTGGCGTTATTTCAAAAAGTGGCATTGCCGCTGGCAGATCGCATCCGTTTTATCGAACCGAATGACACCATTGCACAAGGCATCACCGCTATCGAGGCCTTCGGGCACTCGGCCGGTCATCTGGCTTTTCACATTGAGAGCGCCGGGCAGCAGTTGATGATGCTGAACGACACGGTGGCCCACTACGTAGCATCATTTGCACAACCTGACTGGGCCTTTTCAATGGACGACGATCCGGATGCCGCGGCAGTCGCCCGTCGCCGGGTGCTTAGCCGCGTATCGCAAGACCACATTCCGGTAATCGGATTCCACATTCCTTTTCCATCAATCGGATATGTAGAAGCTACCGGCGCAGGCTTTAGCTTTCGTCCCGCCTCGTATCAGTTTAATGTCTGACAAACTTAACGTCGGGCTTATCGGGCTGGGCATCATGGGTGGCGCGTTCGCACGCCATATTCTAGAAGGTGGTTTTGCGGTAGTCGGCCATGACGTCGTTGCAGAAAACGTCAATGCGCTGGTCGGGATCGGAGGTGTCGCCGGATCATCTGCGAGAGATGTCGCGGAACGATCAGATATAGTAATTACCTCACTGCCAAGTGCCGCTGCCTTTCACGAGGTGATGACAGGCGTTAACGGCATAAGAAGCGCAAAAAAATCAAACCTTATTGTCGTTGAGTGCTCGACTCTCACCGTTGAAGACAAACAGAAAGCGCATGATGCGCTGGCTTGTGCGGGCACTATATTGCTGGACTGCCCCATTAGTGGCACCGGCGCCCAGGCACAAACCAGAGATCTGTCCGTCTATGTCAGTGGTGATCCGGCTGCCAGTGAGAAATGCCAGCCAGTGCTGGATGCCATGGCAAACCACACCTTTCATGTAGGCGAATTCGGCAATGGCAGTAAAATGAAGTTCGTTGCAAATGTTCTGGTGGCGATCCACAACGTTGCCTCCGCGGAAGCTATGGTGTTAGGCATGAAGGCTGGCCTTGAACCTGAAGCTATTGTCAACGTCATTAAAGCCGGTGCAGGTAACTCACGGATTTTTGAACTCCGCGCACCAATGATGGCTGAAAACAACTATGACAACGCGACGATGAAAATGGACGTCTGGCAAAAAGATATGCAAGTAATCGGCGAATTCGCTAAAAGCCTCGAATGCCAGGTACCGTTGTTCGATAAAAGCGCAGATGTCTACGGGAAAGGCATATCGCAGGGCATGGACAAACTCGATACTGCATCAGTTTGCCGTGTATTAGAACAACTGTCAGGGGTTGAACGAAACTAGTTACCTTGCCCACCTGTTACACAATCCAATCCAATCCACCAAACCAAACAACAGCAGAGAATAGAATGGCCATAAGACAGAAAACCACTATCACCGGCACCGTCAAAGGTGACTGTCCGTCACACTCAGTAGCAAAATGCAGTATCCGCGATGTCGAATTAACCATCGACGAGCCAACTGAGCGCGGTGGCACCAACCTTGGCTTTACTCCAACGGAAACCGCTATTGCCGCGTTGGTCGGCTGCACCAATGTTATCTCAAACAAATGTGCAGAAAAGCTTGGTATTGATATCGGCCGTCTGGATATTGAAGCTGTTTATCACTTCGATCGCCGTGGCGTCATGTTGACCGAGGAAGTCGATATCCCGTTTCCAAAAGTAGAACTGAAAATTGTCGCCGACGGACCAGCGACCGAAGCAGAATTAAAGCAGGTGGCTACAGAGTTGGAAAAGTTTTGTCCCATTGCAAAAGTTTTTCGGCAGGCGGGTACTGAAATTGTAGAGACCTGGTCTAAAGCATAAGTCGGGACGGATCCAGGCCACCCGTTTATCAATTGAGCATGTAAGCTGGCAACCAGTTTGCCAGCTGCGGTACAAACAACACAATAAACGCTGCAACCAGTATCAGGATAAAATACGGAAACGATCCTAAAAATATTTTCCCAAGCGTGGCGGTGGGGTCTGGCACCGCCCCCTTGACGGTGTATACCAATAACCCGAATGGCGGTGTTAACAGCCCTGCTTCAATCACCAGTATTCCGAAGATGGCAAACGCTAAGGGATCAATTCCGATAGCAACAGCAATCGGTGCAAAGATTGGAACAGTGAGCAATATTATTGATACTGAATCTATCAGCATACCAAGCAGAATCCAGATAACCACCATCAAACAGATGA
>CAKZVB010000311.1 GCA_937922015.1 uncultured Granulosicoccaceae bacterium | reverse complement strand
GTTACTTATGAATGACTAAGCGCCCACATGTGGTAGGCAAAATCTCACGCACCTGAGTGATCCTCGCTACGCCCTGTTTCTGGATGGGCACTAATTAGAGTTGTGCCTACCAATAAGAAATTGCATTGCTATACATATTTTCAAGATCAGTTAAATTTGATTCTCTTGGTGCATTGGCGATAGCACGTGATTGTCTGTATGAAGACTCTGCCAGTGCTTTTACGTGTTCCGCGCCAAAGCCGACACCGCCGAGACCGTTAGGAATGTTGGTCGCGCGCATCAATTCAATGATTCGGGTTGACAGTACTTCCCCGGCATCATCCGGCGTAGCGCCCTTGTTATCTGCACATAAAAAGGCGGCACCCTCCAGGTGGCGTTGTGGCTGTGCCTCTGCGGTATAGCGAAAAATTGCAGGGGCACTGACGATGACACTAATTCCGTGCGGAACAAACGGTGAGGGTACCTGATAGTCTTTGGTGGTAATGTCTGTCATCAGGTGAGTGACACCGTATGACATCGCGTGAGGTAAATGTGTCCCGGAATTTCCAAACGCAATCCCTGCCAGTGATGCGCCCCACATCAACTGATCGCGTGCCTCATGGTCAGTGGCATCAGCCACGCCCCGGGCCAGGTAGTTGCCCACAATGCTCAGCGCCTCTCTGGCACTGAGGTCACTGAATGGATTAGCGCCCTGAATTAATTGTCTGTTGTCAGGGTTATCAATATTCAAGTGACTGGTATAGGCCCTTGCGGTGTAGCACTCCAGTGCATGACTCATGAGGTCAAATCCTGTAGAGGCTACGACGTTGGCAGGCAGGCTGTCGCAACATTGAGGATCTACAATCGCACGATCAGGTAGCAAGTATGGGCTTGCAATGACAAATTTGGTATTAAATTCGTTAACCCGGATAACAGAAATCGAGGTGCACTCAGAGCCGGTGCCCGATGTCGTAGCACACGCTATATGAGGTGCCACCGGGCCGGGTATGGGTTTGCCCTCGCCAATAGGTGGCGCAAAATACTGACGAATATTGCCGCCGTGACGTTCAATCAATAGAGCACCCTTGGCTGTATCGATCACTGAGCCGCCACCGACAGAGATAACACCGTCGGCCCGGGCATCCTTGAGAAAAGCCGCCGTGCGCATGATGGTGTCGTCGTCAGGTTCTATGCGAATATCAGAATATACAAGCGTCTCTATTCCCGCCGAATTCATGGATTCTTTTACAATGCTGACCAGCGGCCCGGATTCGAGAATGCCGTCAGTGATCAGTGCAATGCGCTTTATTCCCATAGCCGCCGCACGTGCGCCGGTGTCACTTAGCGCTCCCCGGCCAAAGGTGAGTTTGGGCATGGCGACAGTAAATGTTGTGGCACCATCATCGGTCGGTTCGAAATACTGACAACCCATTGCTGTATCCTCTTTGGTTAGGCCTGTAATAGTACGCCAAAATGAAGGATTGAAATAGTATTAGCTGCGTAGTCGCGGGGTTGGAACACAAAGGCGTGATCGGGTCAATGCGGTGCGCTTGTCAGCCAGTCCCGGTGTGGTGTCAATTAAATATTGCAATCCCGCGATTCTTCAATTTGCTGCAGGAGACGGCATGGTGGAGCTGCCATGCTACAGGTATCCCTGAGATGATATAGTCCCTGCAGCTGCTATCTTATGATTTATCATATCTGCGAGTATTCAATGAACTGGGAAGTCTTTACAAAGCTCTCGAGCCTGCAAGTGCGGGCACACTGGATAACCGCTGTCTTAGCGTTTGTGGCGGGTATCATTATTTTCACAATGAAAAAGGGCACACCGGCTCATCGTGGAACAGGCAGAATTTACGTTGTACTGATGGTGGTAACGTGTGTGTCTGCGTTTTTTGTTCGCACCATACAGGCGGGTGAGCAGTATCAGTGGTGGAGCGGTTTTTCGTTGATACATCTGTTAATCCCACTGACACTGTACATGCTTGCCAGGGCGATTTTTGCTATTCGGCGCGGTGATGTGAAGTCACATAAGAATAATATGATCATGAGTTTTATCGGCGCATTGATTATCGCAGGTGTTTTCACTTTTATTCCGGGCAGACACATGTACGATCTGTTTTTTGCCAATGAGGAAGACATCCGGCAGCGTGTTGAGTCGGGAGTGAAAAAATAGACCACATACGGGAAACAATCGAGGATGGGTAAGTCAATAATGAATGAAAATAAAACAGTCATTGTCACTGGAGCGGCAAGAGGAATCGGGCAGGCAACTGCTATGCGTTTTCTGGAGGAGGGTTATAGTGTTGCTATGCTCGACAACAACAGCACCGGCCTGAGCGCTGCCGTGGAAGAGGCGGGACACACAGACCGTGTGCTCAAGGTAGAGTGTGATGTTTCCAGCACCGATCAGGTGACCAGATCAGTTGCCCTAGTGGCAGATCGTTTTGGTCGTATTGATGCGCTGGTTAACAACGCCGGTATCGCCGACTTTCTGCCAGTTACTGAAACTACTTTTGAAGTCTGGAACGAGATATTAGCTACCAACCTTAACGGTCCGTTTTTGTGTTCCCAGGCCTGTATACCGCACATGATAGAGCAGCAGTCCGGGGCGATTGTGAATCTCACCTCTATTTCAGGGCTGAGGGCCAGTACCCTGCGCACCGCTTATGGAACATCAAAGGCGGCACTTGCTCATTTCAGCAAGCAGTTATCTGCAGAACTGGGCGAGCATGGTATTCGCGTTAATTCAGTAGCGCCCGGTCCCATCGATACTGCGATGGCCAAAAAGGTACATAGTCCCGAGATACGCGCAGATTATCACGCACAGATTCCATTGAATCGCTACGGACTTGAGGCAGAGGTGGCGAATGTTATCTATTTCTTGTGTAACGATGAAAGCAGTTTTGTCACAGGTCAGGAGATATGCGTTGACGGTGGATTTGAAACTACGGGCATTGGTTTAACCACCTTGCGCAACAGCTAGCCGAAGTTTCATCAGTGAAGCGGATTATGCCAGCACCTGCAGGTGTAAATAATAAGAGAACAAAACAATGATTGATCTCCATTATGCGCCGGACAACGCCTCGCTGATCATTAGAATAATTCTTGAAGAGCTGAGTATTGCCTACCGCACTGTGCTGATAGATCGCAGTGTTGATGAGCAATCGTCAGACGCTTATCGCAAGCTTAACCCGAAGGGGCAAATTCCCGTTTGTGTCATTGACGGGCAGGCGGTTTTTGAAACAGCGGCGATCGCTTTAACGCTGTCTGATAGTGCTGCCATCTACGGGCGCAAGGCAGACGCATTGATAACACCATCACTGACAGACAGCCGCAGATCGCAATTTCTGAAGTGGCTGTTTTATCTGACCAATACTATTCACAATGAACTACGACCTCTGTTCTACCCTGAAAAATACGCTGGTATTGACATAAAGGTGCAAGAAACCTGTCAGGCACTGACCCGCGAACGATTGCTGCGAGGAATTGCAATTATTGATGCCGAGTACAGTTGTCAGAAAACGGCTTATCTTTTTTCTGACAGGCCATCTATTGTTGATATATATCTGGCGGTTTGTATGCGCTGGGTTCAGTTGTATCCGCTTTCCAGTCGTGGCTGGCTGGACCCGAAAGGTTTTCCCGCCATCTATGAAATGCTTGAATGCCTGCAGGGTCGCAGTGCGGTTATAGCTGCCTGTAGAAAGGAAGGAATTTCGGGTCAGCTATTTAGTTGCCCGGACTACGCTAACCCTCCTGAGGGGAGCGCTCTGTGAGGCTACAGGAAAATAGATGAGTCAGAATATTAAAAGGCGCATTAATACGATATCTCTGGTAGTGGATAACTATGACCGTGCGATAGACTTTTATGTAGATAAGATGGGCTTTGTGTTGATCGAAGACACACCGATTCCAGAGCAGGATAAACGCTGGGTATTGATCGCGCCGGATCGGGATGCACCACTGCGATTATTGCTGGCGCAGGCGGCGAATGCAGAGCAAGCCGGATTTATTGGCAATCAGGCGGGCGGCAGAGTGTTTTTATTTTTGACTACGGATGATTTCTGGCGTGACTATAAAAAGTATAGTCACGCCGGTATTGATTTTGTACGCCAACCTGTCGAGGAGACTTACGGTACAGTCGCTGTGTTTCGTGATATCTACGGCAACTTATGGGATCTGATTGAGCCTGTGTGAATCCGTGATCTGTAGTAATTGTTGATCTTTTCCGTTTATTAGAATCCCAACTGATACTGGCCGTTGCTTGAAAGTGTTGGCAAATAAGTTCGGGAACAAACGGTAACCGGTGCGGTTGTGGTTGCGGCAGTTTTCGGGATAATAGTGAGCACTTACATAAACATGCCGTCCACCGGTTGTAAAGGATTGTTTTGACAGAAAATTCTCTGCAGGTTTCCTCTATTGAGTTCAGCTATGGCCGGACCAGGGCACTAAACGGTGTTTCACTGAACGTGGAAGCCGGTCGCTTTGTGGCGTTAGTAGGTGCTAACGGGGCCGGTAAAACCACCTTATTCTCAATTGTCACCGGACTGTACGCGGCGCACGCCGGTGATGTTTCGATAATGGGGCATAACCTCAGGGCAGAGACGCTGAAAGCGCTGGGTAAAATGGGAGTGGTTTTTCAGCGCACCACGCTCGATATGGACCTGACTATTCTGCAAAACCTTCGCTATGCCGCAGAGCTGCATGGCTTGTCTCGTAAGGATGCTCGCGAGAGAATCAGTGAAGGCATGAAACTAAATAGTCTTTCCGACCTGGGGAAACGTAAGGTGGCTGGTCTTAGCGGTGGTCAACGCCGACGTGTGGAATTGTGCAGAGCGCTGCTTCACAAGCCGGCGTTGTTGCTGCTCGACGAGCCGACGGTTGGACTTGATATGAGCAGCCGCGCCGGGTTTGTCGAGCATGTCAGGTCGCTTTGTAAGCAATACAATACCGGGGTGCTTTGGGCTACTCATCTGATGGATGAAGTCAATCACGATGATGATATCTACGTGATGGCCAGGGGGGAGATTATCGCACAAGGTCGTGTGTCAGATTTATTGGCAGCCCATTCAGTTGATAACGTAACTGACTTGTATAACCTTATTACTGAAGATAATAAAAACGTTGTGGAGTCAGGCGCATGAGCTGGCTTGCAGCGTTACGATGTTTGCGTGGTGTAATTACACGGGAAGGTTTGCGGTTTATAAATCAGCGCGGGCGTTTTTTTTCCGCACTGGTACGGCCGCTGGTGTGGTTGTTTATATTTGCTGCCGGTTTTCGGTCAGTGCTTGGTGTATCCATCATCCCTCCGTATGAAACCTATGTGTTGTACAGTGAGTACATCACCCCCGGTCTGCTGGGTATGATTATGCTGTTTAACGGTATGCAAAGTTCACTGTCTATGGTGTATGACCGCGAGATGGGCAGTATGCGTGTGTTGTTAACCAGCCCGCTGCCACGCTGGTTTTTGTTGTTCTCTAAACTGTTGGCGGGTGTTGTGGTCGCTGTTATTCAGGTTTATGTGTTTTTACTGGTCGCCTGGTTCTGGGATATAAGGCCGCCAGTGATGGGGTACATTCTGGTGGTACCTGCACTGGTGCTGGGTGGCTTGATGCTGGGGTCGCTCGGGCTTTTGCTGTCGTCCCTGGTCAAACAACTGGAGAACTTTGCCGGTGTAATGAATTTCGTTATTTTCCCAATGTTTTTTGCGTCTTCGGCATTGTATCCATTGTGGAGAATGCTTGAATCCAGTGTCGTGCTGTGGTGGATATGTACGTTAAATCCCTTTACCTATGTAGTGGAGCTGGTTCGCTTTGCGTTGTACGGCAGGATTCACTGGCTGGCGTTGGTTGTGGTTGTGGTTTGCGGTGTTTTGTTTCTGGGGGCGGCGGTCATTGGCTATGATCCGCTCAGGGGATTTCTGGCTCGCAAGGACGGTGGACCGCGAGCGGGATAATGGTTCTAAATAACCCAGGCTGGAAGATGTATCGTGGAGTTTGATCATGTGTTTTTTTGCGTTCAGCCACACGCACCGGTGGCTGGGTTGCTGATTGATGCCGGCTTTACTGAAGGTCCGTCGAATACGCATCCGGGGCAGGGTACTGCAAACAGATCATTTTTCTTTGCGAATGCTTTTATTGAGTTTTTGTTTGAACAGGATCGCTCTGAACTATGTAGTACCCGTACCCGGCCGACCAATCTTTATGAGCGTCTCAATTGCACTGACGCTGGCACTTCCCCTTTCGGTTTATGCTTCAGGCCCGCGACGCCAGGCCCCGGTGTGGTTGAAAATGAAAGTGCCTGTCCGTTTCCTGCGTGGGCGTATCAACCGGCGTATTTACCTGCGCATCTGGCAATTGATATAGCGGATACGCCGCTTACGGAGCCTATGTGGTTCTACCTTGGCTTTAGCCGGCGACCGGATGTGTCAGGCAGAGTGGCGTTGGAAAATTTGCAGCATGCGAATGGGGTGTGTGCCATTACAGGAATTACCGTGACCGTGCCGCGTGATGCGCCCTTGTCAGCAGTGGCGAAGCTGATTGCAGAGAATGGCAGTGTTAAGCTGGTGCGGGGTGATGATCATCTGGTGGAGATTGAGTTTGACCTTAAAAATGCAGGTCATCACATGGATTTGCGCCCGGACCTGCCAGTCGTGTTGCACTGGTAGGCATGCCAGACACGGCGAATAGTATTGCCGGGTAATCGGCAGATGTCTTGCGGTTATGTGCAGGACATCGGCGTTAAAAACCGTAACAGCGCCCCTGATTCAGGGCTTACCTTTGATTTGTTGTTCATCGATGGCTTTATTGAAGCTCTCTTCGCTCCACGATTCTGATAATGCGCGCTTGAATAACTCGGCCTGAGTCTCGGGTGACATACCCCCCGTTGGCGGATCGGTATCAAGGTTGGTCGGGAACGCGTAGCCTTCGGCGCTGGCAGCAATTATCGGCGCACTGTTATGACCGGAGTCATTGCGGGATTTCAGTAATACGGGATACAGAGCTTTCACCATTGCTGCTCTGTCCAGCGCTTCCATTGCTCGACCAAATGCCGAGGAGATTTGCAGCAGGTTTGCCAGTCGCAGTTGGTCAGTGGTGATATTGCTGCCCGCGCCATGCATGACGGCGGGGTTAAAAAAGGCGGCATCGCCTTTATTAAGTGGCAGCTGTGCGTAGTTGTCTTTAAACCACGCCTGGTATTGAGGTTTATTGAAATGAGTATAGCCATGTGTAAACAATTGGCTGTAGGGCAGGTATTGGGTAGGGCCGGTTTCCAGTGGCATATCACAATGGGCAATAGCACCCTGTAAGGTAAGCACCGGTGACAAGGCATGCACATGTGCCGGAAATTTTTTCATTCGCTCGGTAGACATAAATCCCAGGTGATAGTCGCGGTGTGGCGTTTGTGCGGAACCGCCGGGATTGACACGGTTCACCTGTGCAGTTACCTGGTAGCCGTCTCCAAGCCATGCTTCACAGATAAGGGCAATGGCTTCACTGGAAAAATAATCGGCAAAATTTTGCGGGTCACGCAGGCAGTGTTTCTGTTGTGCGTTCCAGACCCGGTCATTTGCTCCGGGTTTTGCGAAATGATCACCGCCACCGGCGGCTTGTGCTTTTTCTTCGTCGATTATGGTTGTAAACAGCGCAGTTGCCTGATCAATAACATCGAAATCTTTAAGGGCGTTTTTTATCGCGATAATGCCTGGTCCGCTGGATAAGGCGTTGAGCCATTCCAGTTTTAGTGCCTCACGTGTGTCTGCTTGCTGGCAGGCCTGGCGAACTTCGTCGCCGCTGTAGCACAGGATGTTTTGCTCAACGTGGCTTGCAAGTGGCCATGCGGCAGCGTCTGTGGTCCGGGAGACGCATTTGATAAATTTTTTATACAGCGGGTCTTGTTCATCAGGTGCTGTGTGGTGTTGACTTAAATGGCTCAAAGTTAATCATTCCGGTAGATCGAAAATCAGCATAACCAATTCAGCCGATGCACGGCAAGTGCATCACGACATGATGCTGTCTGATTGCAACACGTGGAGTGAAAACCGTCTGCAGAATCCTGTAGTATCCGGCGTAGTTGATACTACAGCGTGTCAGTAACTTAAATCTCTGACCATGGCCTTCTCCGGATCTATATATGTCAAAGAAGAATATTCTCATCATTATGGTGGATCAGCTTAACGGTACGTTGTTTCCCGATGGTCCGGCAGAATGGTTGCACGCACCCAATTTAAAAAAACTGGCAGCTCGATCAACCCGTTTTGGTAATGCCTACACGGCATCGCCTTTGTGTGCACCCGGCCGTGCAAGTTTTATGTCGGGTCAGTTGCCATCGCGTACTCGTGTGTATGATAACGCGGCCGAGTTTGCATCAGACATTCCCACCTATGCTCATCATCTGCGGAGGGCAGGCTACTACACCTGCCTGTCAGGTAAAATGCATTTTGTCGGCCCGGACCAACTGCATGGCTTTGAAGATCGATTAACCACCGATATTTATCCTGCAGACTTTGGCTGGACCCCCGACTACAGAAAACCCGGTGAGCGTATCGAATGGTGGTATCACAACATGGGGTCGGTGACTGGTGCCGGTGTAGCGGAGATCAGTAATCAAATGGAGTACGACGACGAGGTAGCCAATTTTGGCAAACAGAAAATTTATCAGTTATCACGGCAGCAGGATGACAGACCCTGGGCATTGACCGTCAGTTTTACACATCCGCACGATCCCTATGTGGCCAGAAAAAAATTCAGTGATTTATACAATGACTGTCAGTATCTTGATCCGGTTGAAAGTGCCTATGAGTTTGACGACTACGATGCGCACTCACAGCGGATTATGCTGGCGAATGACTACACTGGTTTTGATATCACCGACGAACATGTGCGGCGGGCACGTAGGGCTTATTTTGCAAATATTTCCTATCTCGATGAAAAAGTCGGGGAAATCCTGCAGGTTCTTGAAGACACGCGGCAGGCAGAAAATACCACCATTGTGTTTGTTTCAGATCATGGCGATATGCTGGGCGAAAAAGGGTTGTGGTTTAAAATGAGTTTTTATGAAGGTTCTGCGCGAGTGCCATTAATGATTTGTTCACCTCAGATGATGCCGGGGCTTATCGATACGCCGGTATCAACCATCGATGTCACCCCGACACTTGCCGAGCTTGCCGGTGTGTCAATGGAAGAAGTTATGCCGTGGACAGAGGGGGAAAGCCTGGTGTCTTTAGCGAATGGAGCAACGCGTACGTCGCCAGTGGCGATGGAATATGCCGCCGAAGGGTCAAATGCGCCACTGGTCTCGCTGCGATCCGGTCGCTGGAAATATAATCGCTGCGCACTTGATCCTGATCAGTTATTTGATCTTGTCGCAGACCCGCTGGAGCAGAGCAACCTGGCTGATGACCCTCAGCACCAGTCAAGGCTTGCAACGCTTAAATCACAGTCCCTGGAGCGCTGGGACCTGGATGCGTTTGATGCACAAGTGCGTGAGTCACAGGCAAGGCGATGGGTGGTCTACGAGGCGTTGCGCCACGGCGATTATTATCCGTGGGATTATCAGCCGCTGCAAAAGGCATCTGAACGTTATATGCGTAACCATATGGATTTGAATATACTTGAGGAAAGCCAGCGATTTCCACGGGGAGAGTAGTAGTTTCGGGTAATTCGATGAGAGTAGTAGCCGGTCTGGTGTTATTACTATTCGTAGCGGGTGTGCTTTTCTTTGTTCACGGGCGAAGCGTGTGGGTACCGATAGTGCAAAAGATAACTGGCAGGCAAACAGTCGCTGATGTGTTAGTCAGCACCGGTCCGCAGGCGCGTAAACGGTTGTTAGAGAGTTTCAACAAAGCCGGTGTGGCTTATCCTCCGCAACAGGTAACACTGCTTGCCATAAAAAGCACATCGGTACTGGAGTTGTGGGCAGGACCGCAAACGAACCCGGTTTTTATAAGCGAATACAATATTCGTGCGGCAAGTGGCGTCAATGGCCCCAAGTTGCGTGAGGGCGACAAACAGGTGCCGGAAGGTTTATATAAAATAATCGGGCTTAATCCCAATAGTAGTTTTCACTTATCCCTGAAGCTGAATTATCCCAATCAATTTGATTTGCGGCACGCGGTGGCAGAGGGACGGTCAAGCCCGGGCAGTGATATTTTTATCCATGGCAAAGCAAAGTCCGTCGGGTGTCTGGCGATGGGTGATGCGGCGATAGAAGAGTTGTTTGTATTATCTGCTGATATCGGGATGGCTGGTGTAAATGTGGTTATTGCGCCAACAGACCCGCGTGAAAAAGAATTGAGCTGGCAGGGATTTCCCGGCTGGGTGCAGGAGTTGTATCAGAATATTGGTCGGGAATTTAGCTATTTCATACGCCGGCCGCCTGCGCGGTAGAAGTCTGCGTTGCGCGAAGGTGCCATGGCGACGGGAGGTAGTGAATAATGCAGACTCCTAGAGAGACTACAGGGTAAAAATATAATGGTGGCAGATAAGCTGGTGGTTTATTCCCCTTCTCAGGTATCTGAAGGGTTGCAAGACAGGTTGCCTCGTTGGTACTTTGAAGAGGGATTTATTAAAAGGGAAGTTAAAACTTCCAGTTGGAAAAGCACATTGATGGTCGTCAACACTATCGGCCACCTGGCAGAAGCGGCATGGCATCATCCGGATTTATACGTGTCTTTTAATAGTGTGGTGGTGATGCTGGTTACACACTCCGAAAAAGGTATAACAGAACTGGATTTTGAACTGGCCGAAAAAATTGAAGAGGTGGTGTTGTGGCAACCCGGTGTGGAACAAGGGGCGATTACAGGGACACCCGATACCGACAGGCACAGGTATATTGTTTACGGTGACTAACGCACTTGCGGGATAATACGCCGGCTGCCATTCGATGAAAGCTCAGCACACGTTAGCTTCGGATCTGCCGTTGATATGTTCGCCCCGGTTCATTGGTTACCTGCGGGAGGATCGTTGTGAAATTGTCTGTTATCAACTGTGCGAAAGCGCTCCGGGAGCGGACAAACCGGGAACTAAATCCTCGTCAATTACCTCTACAATTAAGCAAGTTTTTGAACTTTAATGCTGTTATCAGTCTATTAGAAGGTTACTTAAAAATATTGCGGCAAATTCAATGACTTTTTTCTGGGCCTGGCTGGCCGGCACCCTCACTCTGATCAATCCCTGCGTATTACCACTACTACCGGTAATAATAGCCGGTGCCTTCCAGGGCAGCAGGCATGGCCCACTGTTTATGGCTGCAGGGTTAACGGTTTCCTTTACCATTGTGGGTG
Source organism: uncultured Granulosicoccaceae bacterium (assembly GCA_937922015.1). Taxonomy (GTDB): domain Bacteria; phylum Pseudomonadota; class Gammaproteobacteria; order Granulosicoccales; family Granulosicoccaceae. The sequence goes on along the minus strand of CAKZVB010000311.1, from coordinate 3,025 downwards.
TGCTGGTCACCGCCTTTGGGCATCTTATTGGTCTGAATGAAGCAACAATAAATAAGACTGCCGCTATCCTGATGATTCTTTTTGGTATTGTGTTACTCATCCCGAAGGCTCAGGAAAAACTTGCAGCCCTGGCAGCGCCACTGGCATCCGGTGCCAACAACCGAATGAATTCTGTGCAGACTAAAGGTGGAGCCGGGCAGTTTTATATCGGCTTGTTGCTGGGTGCCGTCTGGTCTCCCTGTGTGGGACCGACGCTTGGAGGTGCAATAGGGCTCGCTGCCACTGGAGAAGGGTTGTTAGAGGCTACTTTCACCATGATTTTTTTCGGATTGGGGGTGTCAACTGTCTTGTTGCTTTTGTCGTATGGTTCAAGAGAGTTGCTCAACCGGCGCAAAAATCGCCTGATGAAATGGATGCCATGGGCAAAGCCCATCATGGGTTTGGCGCTGGTATTGGTCGGATTAACTATACTGTTTCATTGGAACAGGGCGATAGATATATGGCTACTGGATATAATGCCCGTTTGGTTGCAGGATCTGTCAGTAAAGATTTGATACCTGCACGACAGTAACATTACAGTGAATTGTGGATTTATCGTTTACTGGCAGTTACTTACCGCCTATTTTAGTGGCTTGTGTAGTTTCTGTTGCTGCACGCTGATAACATACTGCTTCCCTCGCTCTGTATCATCATGAGATAATCACGGGAGTCAGTATTTTGACTCCGGCGCGTTCGAAATACCCATCGATTGGTGCCTTACAATGACAATTTGCGGGCAGTCCACCATCGACCGCAAATGGATCAAATGTTGTTAAACCTACCTTTATGTATATCTCACGATAAAAAACACAAAAAAGACAGGCATTATTTTGACTATTAATACTACGAAGTGGTCCACTCGTCTTGCCCCATTCAAAACTGCGGATAACACACAGGCGGTACTCGAAATACTGTTGACCATTGTTCCATTCACGGCGTTGTGGGTGCTGTTGTGGTCGCTGCTTCAATCCGGTTCGTGGCTTGGTTACATTGCATTCGTCCTGCTGTTGTTTCCCGCTGGTGGATTTATGGTTCGAATGTTCATTCTGCAACATGACTGCGGCCATGGTTCAATGTTCAGTTCGAAGATAGCGAATGACTGGGTAGGGCGATTGCTGGGCGTGTTTACGTTTACCCCCTACGATTACTGGCGGCGTCTGCATGCAGGTCATCACGCGACATCCGGTGACCTGGAGCGTCGCGGTATGGGTGACATAGATACATTGACTCTTACAGAATACAAAGCCAAAAGTGCTTCGGGCAAATTCCTGTATCGTCTTTATCGCAACCCTTTTGTGATGTTCGGGCTCGGGCCGGCTTATATGTTTTTATTGCGTCACCGTTTGCCGGTAGGTGCGATGAAAGAAGGGCTGGCAGGTTGGGGCAGCACGCTGGCAACCAACGCCGGTATATTAATCGTGTCGTTGCTGATGATTAAATTTGCCGGTCTCAGTGCGTTTTTCCTTATACAACTTCCTGTCGTTGTACTGGGTGCATCTATCGGTGTGTGGCTGTTTTACGTGCAGCATCAATATGAAGATACTTACTGGGACACACGACCGGATTGGACTCATGAGCACGCAGCGCTACATGGCAGTTCTTTTTACGATCTCCCCAAACCGATTATGTGGATAACCGGTTATATCGGTATTCATCACGTGCATCATCTTTCCAGTCGTATACCTTTTTATAAATTACCTAAGGTTATTGAAGCACATCCTGAATTGAAGGATATCAGTCGGTTGAAGTTCTGGGAGAGTTTGAATTGTGTGAGGTTGGCTTTGTGGGATGAGAATGCCAGGCGGCTGGTTTCTTTTCGGGATGCTCATCGGACGCTTGCTGCGGTGTGATTTTTATTATTCGCCGGCTATTGGGTAGCTGGCGGATTGGTTTTGATGTTGTTTTTTGGTTTGCTGTTTAGATGTCTTTTCTTACAGCTGCCCTTACAGCTGCTTTGGCGTGCCATCCATGGCGTTTTTTCGAAGCCAGTCCCTGGCTGTACGAGTCACTTTTCAAAAGAGAAGAAAAGTAACCAAAATTCTCCTTGTGCTTTATCCGCTGCTGCCTTGCCCTTCGGGTTCCTTCGGAATTTTTTGAAATCATCCGGAGTCGGGCCGCGCCAGACGCACATCCCTGTGCTGCTGGCGCTCACGCTGCCATCCAGGGCGCTTTGACCCGACTCCGAATGATTTCAAAAAACTAGGCAGACGCTGTTGCTGGGGGGGGGCTGTCAGATACGGACTTTGTTCGAGAAATAAAGGAAACGGATGTCCCTGACAGGACTATCATTTTGCTGCTTTTGCGTGCGACCGGGTGTGCTTTTCTCTACACAGGTACACAGGTACACAGGTACACAGGTAGATATGGATCACTTGTACCCTGGGATTTGATTCAAGTCTCGGAAGAATATTTACGTAAAAATATCAATGGAGTCTGAAGGTTCTGATGAAGCCTGCCTGGTTCTAATCCATCTTGTTGGAGATTAAGATTCATTGTTCCCCACAGCGGTTATCCGCTCTAGCTTTGAGAATGACAGGATTGGCCGCAATCCTGATGGTGGTAAGATACAGGGCAGCTCCGGTTTTAACCGATGCATCAGAAACATCTGCTTACCAGTTCTGAAAAGATCGGGCGGAAGAAAAGGAAAGATCATGAATGACGATGACTATCGCATACCGAAAAAACGTCGCTGGAAAATGAAGCGGATTGATTGGCTCGTGCTGATAGTTGTAGCAGTGATAGCTGCGATCATTGTGTACTACCACGGGTTCATAAAAAGCAATTGAAAAACTATCTGCGGAATTGCTATGAAAGAACTATAGAGGGCAAATAGCGGTTAATTAAACCTAGGAGCCTGCGCGGCAGAACCTCTGCAACTGCGAACGCGCCCTGACGGTGCGCCCAAGGCGATAGTAATTATCGATCATTTTCGGGACAATTGAACAACTATGCGCCTCAAATGATCGTACCATCATTTACTAAGACA
>CAKZVB010000310.1 GCA_937922015.1 uncultured Granulosicoccaceae bacterium | reverse complement strand
TAGGGCTGGGCACGGATATATCCGGTGGACCCAGCGCGTCGCAGTTCGACAGTTGCCGTCATGTCGTGGGGACATCAAGAATGCTTGAATCCGGTGTAGATGCAGATGTTGAAGCACCAAAACGAGGGGTGTCGGATACCCGCGTTGATTTTCTGGAGGCGTTTTATCTGGCGACTGTTGGTGGTGCTGAAGTACTCGACGAGCCTGTCGGGCAGTTTAAGGTGGGCTACAAGTTTGATGTGCTGCAAATTGATGCCAACACGCCGGATAGCAATCTGGTGTATTTTCCGGAAATAGATACCTTGCAGGATTTGTTTCAGAAAACACTGTATGCCGCTTGTCGTTCAAACATTGCACGAGTGTGGGTTGGCGGGCAGTGCGTGGGTGGGAGTCGCGCTCGGCAATAAAGCAGCATTGGCTATCCGCCACCTTGCAACTGAAGCAGTAATTGACAAGTTGTTGCTAGTCACGGATTCTACAACTGTGTGCAATGGAGGTGCGATCGCAGCTCAGTCCGGACACCCCGATACAGACAATATCCCACTGGAAACACCACGCAGCCACTGCCCGGACCGTGATGTTGTTACGCTTAATGTAGATGCTCCTGGCGAAGTTGATGGCGGCATTCAATGAGCCATGCAACAGATGCCTTCAATATAAAGCCATGCGGTGGTAAGGTAGAATTCGAGTCGTCCATTTAGCAGACTAAACAGCATATCCGCAGATAAAAGTGATGTAAGCCTGAGACTATGTTAACGTAAGGCGACATCGCTTGAGATCAGTTGACCCGACTATCAGGATCAATGAATACAAATTCTACTCAGCAAACAGCCCGGATTATTATCATCATTGCATAGCAGTGGTGGGATTCCTGATTTATCAAAACCCGCCCTGGAGGCGGGTTTTTTGTATCTGCTTCCGGAGCTAATCTCAGTTTAAGGAGGTAAAGTGAAAAAAGTAGCAGTTTTCGGTAAGCCGGCAAATGGAAAATCCACACTAAGTAAAAATCTGGCGGCAGCTACAGGTATAAAATTGCACGCATTGGACTCAATTTTATATAAGAAGAATGGTGATGAGGTGGATCGCGAAATCTACAACAAGATTCACGAAAGCATTCTTTCTTCTGAGTCGTGGATTATAGAGGGCTTTGGACCAATGAACTCATTAGAATCATTTAATAAGCGCCTGCAAGAAGCAGATACATTGATCTATATCGATTTACCCTATTCGGTAAGCTATTGGTTTGTGACCAAACGTTTTCTAAAAGGGCTTTTTGTAACGCCTGCGGGTTGGCCTGATGGAAGCTCTGTATTAAAGGGAACAATACAAAGCTATAGAGTGTTGAAGCGTTGTCCCGCTTTTTGGAATAATGATTTTGTACATCGCTTAGAGAAATTATCGGCCAACAAGTCTTTACATGTGATTCGATCGGTTGCAGCTTTGAATAGCTTTGTTGAAACGCACGTTGATTAATGATGGTGTAAACGGTTGCCTTGCGTGATTGATGGTATGCTTTAATGGCCCATACTCATCTTGATCATGCGTAGTTTGAGTGAGGCGCGGTGGGCATTGGGTCTGGTTAGCGGGTCAAATTTTCAGTGAGATTTTATGTGAAGTTAAAAGTAAAAGACCCGCAGCAAGCGGGTCTTTTATTATGCTACACGTAGCGTAGTACCAGAACGAAAAACTACACCAGGTTTTCGCGGAAAAAACCCAGGGTTCGATCCCACGCCAGATTGGCTGCCTCTTCGTTATAGCGCTTGGTAGAGTTGTTGTGGAAACCATGCCCTGTACCCGGGTAGAGATTTCGTACGTAGCTGACGTCATTGGCCTTTAGCGCCGCTTCAAAGTCAGGCCATTGAGCGTTGATGCGATCATCTTTTTCTGCAGCCTGAATCATCAGAGGTGACTGAATATCAGCAACTTGCTCGGCGGGAGGCGCACTGCCATAAAACGGCACACCGGCCTGAATTTTGTCGCCCATTTTGGTGGCGAGGAAATTAACCACGCCGCCACCGAAACAGAAACCCACCGCGCCCAGTTTTCCGGTCGATGCTTCGTGAGCATTGAGGAAATTCGCACCATTGAGCATGTCAATCATGATTTTCGCACGGTCCAGGCTCTTCTGCAGCGCGCGCCCGTCATCGTCATTTCCCGGGTAGCCGCCCACCGGATACAATGCATCTGGCGCTAGCGCAAGAAAGCCTTCAACAGCAAGGCGTCTTGCAACGTCTTCGATGTAGGGATTCAAGCCGCGATTTTCGTGAATAACCAGAACGGCAGGATGCGGCCCATCGGTCTGCGGAACCGCCAGATAGCCACGCATTTCGCCGGAATTCCCACCGGGGGACGGGTAGGTGACGTAATTACCTTTCATTCGTTCGTCGGTAAATGAAATGGTTTGCGCTTCCGCGTATCGAGGAAACAGTGCCTGCGCCATTGTCAGGCCGGACACGCCCGCCACGGTTATAGCACCGGCACGTTTCAGAAAATCGCGTCGGGAGATAAATCCGTGACAGTATTGATCGTAGAGCGAGTAAATCCGTTCATCGATAACGAGATCCTCGTTATCAATTTCATGCTGTTTGGTTGGTTCTTGCAGAGATGACATATCCGTGACTCCGTGTGTATGTTCGGGAAGGTTTGAATCTAACACGCCTTATGAAATTATGCATTCCGCAAAAGCCCGTGAACAGTTGATGAAAAAAATCGGTAATGTTCGTAAAGGAACGGGCACAATAGAGTGCGTCAGGACTGCGACAAATTCAGGTTTATATAGTTCAGAGGCATTTTGTAAATAATGCCTGTTGATGTAAATTTTAGCTGGAATTGTCCGGCTTCGGAATTCCAGCAAGGCCATTTTCGCTATCGCGTTTACCGCGACATTAAGTGAGCGGGATCTACGCCGGCACAAAAGTCATAAAGAGTCATTCGCCTTTTTTAAATAGAATTTTCCCGCGTCGCGCCATAATCTCTAACTCGAGCGTTTCGGGGTGAAAGTATGCCTCACCGCGCTGGCCATCCGGGTTTGTGGCATAGACTTCATAGCAACCACCATCTTCTTTGATTTTGCGGATTTTCCAGCCTGCTTCAGTGAGTTTTTTCTGTAAGGTTTCTTTAGTCTGCCATTTTGATTTATCGCCCGCATCACAGGTATGTAGTCCGGTTGCATTCGCAAATTGCAGCGAGCTAATGGTGAACAATAATACTACCAATAATTTTTTCATGAGAGTTTCTCTACTGTGGTGAATTTTCGATAACCGCCTTGGTTATTGGTATCTTCCGCTGTGCGTAGATGCGGTATAACTCCAGTGCGGCCAGAGGTACAAAATGCACCAGTGCCGGTCCAAAGTTGTTGTGCACAAAAATCCAGTGCGCCAGTGTGAGCACAGCCGCCGGGTATACCCAGCGTTGCAGTTGTTTCCAGCGTATACCCATTGTGCGCTGGCTCTGATTGTTTGAAGTCAATGCCAGTGGCACAAATATCAGAAATGCTGCCCAGCCGGTCCATATACCAAGTGCCCATAGTTCATCCAGCATCAATTGAATGGAGCTCATATCAACTATATAAAAAACGGTGTGTAGCAACGCATAGCCAAATGCAGCCACACCAAAGTAGCGACGGTTGCGCACCAGCCACAGTGGCCAGCGATGTGTTTTGAACAAAAGCCTCAACGGCGTGGCAATCATTGCGATTATCATCATTCGCGCACTGAACTCACCGCTTGGATGCAGGAGTTGTTCGGCTGCTGTGGTATCTGCGACGAACTTGCCAAGCATCGCCAGTGCCGGCAGACCAAGTAGCAACCAAAGGAAATATCTGGACTTCAGGATTAACATAAAAATTTCCCAACAGCGTAATCAATCGGACAGTTGAACTAAGCGGCGGGTTAGTCAGAGCCAGCTTGCTTTTCAGTAGTATTGGTGTTTATACGGGCAACAACATTGCACTACTGTATCGACTTGTAACAGGCTGTAACAGCCCCGTCTGCTTTTTGCCCGCACCCCGTGGGGTTGCCCGGGTTACACGTATCGCCAAAGCAAAAAAAAAGCTGTGCAAGAAGCATTATACGCTGAGGCAGGTGTCTGAGAGAAATGATGCTCGGGCGGTGAAGTTTCACCATTACACCCGATTCGTCGACGCTGATCCGGATCGACGCGGGTTGCCCGCCTTCCTGTGGCCAGCAGTCCCTGCTGTGATTGTCCGTAAGATCCGGTTAGCGTTATCTGACAGGTATCGCGTGGCATTGGTTAAGGCTCCGGTCACACGATGCCGGTAGCGGTTCAGCTGTGCCTGTCCGGCTGTTATAGGCTGGAAATGTTCGGTATGAAACTTGCCGCTTCGCTTGTGGCGTTGTGTATCTGGTAGTTTTCAGTGTTCATAAGACAGAGACTTTAGCTGAGTCTGTTCAGTTTCCAGAGGTTAATTGTGAAGTGACGCACGATCTCGATAAATGTGAGAGCAGTGACTTATTGTTACCAGATGTTGCTTCACAGCTTTGCGGGTGCGGGTATATTGCCGACTTCGTTATCAACCACCCGGTGTTCGGCCTCCGATGATTAAATCTATTATGTACTTCGTCTTGCAGCGACTCCGCTTTGTTGTCGAGTTACTGCTACTGGCAGGTCTGTCCGTCAGTGTCGTCAGTGCAGATTCTTCTGCTGCTGAGGTGCAGCATCAGGGCAACTCATTTTTTGAGGCATATTATGCCCTTGAGCAGATCCGCGTACCAGTCGTCGGATATCGTGACGAAACAACTGTCGCGCTGCCGGGTTACTCTGATGAGTACACAGGTTTTGATGCAGATCCACGGGATTCGCGTACTGCCGATAATCTACATATGGCTTTTGTCTATGATAATGGAACGTTCTTTCTGGAGGGGCGGACGGACGGTGGAACTATCGAAGCTGCGGGATATCATCTGCGTGATACCCCGTCACAGTTGACTTCATTAATCTACAAGAGATCCAGAAAAACCTATCAGCCCTGGATCAAAGAGGGCTACGAGAGCATCAATGAACGCGGTCATGATGAATTATTCGGTATCCGCAGTATCCGGTCTTTTAGTCATCATCAACTGAGTTTCGAACTGTTTAAGGATGTGCGCCGTGAATTTGGCTACGAAGCATCAATTTCAATTGGAGGTTACCGGCAGCTTGGCAGATTCGATGTAGAAGGCTTTGCCGGACTTGGCTATACATCGTCAGGTATTAATAATTACTACTACGGCGTATCAACCGAAGAAGCGTCTGAACTTGCACCGGCTTATACAGCAGGGCATGCACTTGTTCCCAAAGCAGGAGTCAGTGTGGCGCTGCCGCTGAGTAATCGCTGGGTGCTAAAAACCAGCGGTGCTTTAGAAAGGTTCCCCGGCAGTATGACAAACAGTCCATTGGTGATGGGGCGAGTCGCGTACCGATTGAGTACCGGTCTTCACTTTGTGTTCAGATGATCACCGGATAGTCGTATATGAAACATGGAACTGACAAATATTGCACTGGCGAGACAGGCAGAATTACTTTTGCACATCGTGTTCAAGTGATAATGATGATTGCGATGTTTATCGTAGTTCCTCATACGGTACAAGGGCATGAATTAAGTACGCCTCACGCAAAATGTCCCAGGGTAAGAGACGGGGGTAGCTGTTTTGTAAAACTGATCTGGAAGAGTGATACGCGCGGAAATTATTGCATAATCTCTTCAAGGAGCAATACCATTCAGAGGGAGGTTGTTCGGTGTTGGGAACGCAAAAAGGCGGCTAAAGTGATCGACGAGTCTTCCACTACCGGATTCATTTTATATTCTCTTGTTAGAAAAGAATCACTTCGCTCAGCGGAAGCACCGGAAATACTGGCGTCAGTGGAAGTCGAGGTTCTGGAGGCTGTCTACCCCAAACTTGAGCGGCGAGTGCGGTTCTTTGGTGTGATCAGGTAGGCGGCTATGTCGGAAAGCACTGCAGCAAATATTCTAGTTGCCGAAGATAACATCGACATGGCAAACCTGATAGCCGGTCTGCTTACGACTGAGGGCTACTCAGTGACAATCGCGGATAATGGCGATGATGCACTACGGTTAATACGGGAGGACAAGCCCGATCTGATTATTCTGGATGTAATTATGCCCGCGCAGTCCGGTGTCGAGAGAGCTGGTCTGGAAGTATGCAGACAAGCCAGGACGTTCTCTAATACTCCCATCATAATGTTGTCTGCACTGGGCAGTGACGAAGACCAGGTCGCAGGGCTCGATGCCGGTGCGGATGATTATGTGCCTAAACTCACTAATCCCGGATCGTTCGGGGTGTTGCTCAGAAAAATTAACCGACTTCTTCAACCCTATGATGTTCAAAACAGTCTGTCGTGTGGAAATGTGGAGATAAACACCACTTCTCTTTCTGTGTTGATTGACGGCAGGAAAGTCCCGTTTCCCCAGTTGCAGCTTAAAACTCTTGTGTTTCTGGCAGAAAACAGAGGTCGCACTGTCAGTAAAGACGAACTGTCCGGGCATCTTCACAATACACCGTACGATGGCTCAAGCAAGGCCCTGAATATCGGCATTGGACGACTGAGAAAAACATTGGCCGAAAACTCAGCGACAATTGAGATAATCACGGAAACAGGCAAGGGATATCGGCTCATCTGAGTCGGTTACAAGAATGCGGTCCCTTACGTTTTCTCTTATTTTTATCGTGCTCATCGTTGTAGCCGGTGTTGGACTGGTTCTGAATACTATTGCTGACACGCGAACAACGGTACTAACTGGTGACTATGAACAGCTGGTCGATCAGTTATCGAGTGCTGTAGACCTGTCTCCGGATCCTTTGGGTTTTATCGATCACTGGAACGCATCGGGTGACCTGCAACTTGATCTGGCAGAACGCGCAAGAAACAGTTCAGAGCAATCCGGTTGTATCCGCAATGGATCAGAGATCCTTTGTTTTCTTGATAATCAAAATAAAGTTCTGGAAATTCCCTACCTTAAAACTCCGCAGGACGGTGGTGCTTCGTTTCATCGGATGCTGACAACGGTCTACTACCTGGTGCTGGTTGGTGCCTTGTTATTGTGGTTAAGTCCGTTGATCCGACGTCTGCATCTTCTGCGAGCTGCTGCAAAGAAAATTGGCGAGGGAGAGTTTACCGCCACTGTTGAGCCGGGAAGGTTTTCCTATATCCGTGATATAGAAATCGAGTTCAACCGGATGGCGGCGAAGATCCACAATCTTGTTGAAGATAACAAGCTGCTGAGTTCTGCAGTGAGTCATGAACTGCGGAACCCGTTGAGTGTGATAAACCTGGGGGTTATTACCTTGGAAAAAAGCATGGTAAAGCCTGAACAGAAAGAGACTATTTCGGTAATAAATCGTAACCTGAATTTGATGGATCGACTAATTAACTCGATGCTTGAATTGGCGGAATATGACTATCATTTCAGCAAAGCTGAGAAAAGGGAGACTGATTTCTGTTTGCTGTTAAATGAATGTATCAGTGATTATCCTCAGATCGATAAAGAGATAGAGTGCATGATGCAGGGTGGTAATTTTCTGGTCTACGGCAATAGGGACTATCTGGAGATGATGGTAAATAATCTGGTACAGAACGCCTTAAAATATGCGTCGTCAAAGGTACTGATCACACTAACCGGAAATCGTAAAACAATTGTGCTGAGTGTGGCAGATGATGGGCCGGGTATCCCTGAAATTCAGCGGGAAAAAGTGGTTCTTCCCTTTAATTCCGTTTCTGAAAATTCAGAACTAAAAAGCAATGGTATAGGGCTGGCCGTGGTTAACCGGATCGTCAGATGGCATGCAGCATCGCTCGAAATATCAGCTTCAGGTACTCTGGGTGGTGCGCAGTTTACAATAACGCTACCCAAATATTCACGGTCTCATGCACCATGAAAATTAGAAACGTATACATCGTATATAAATCCGTTTGACCCGTTACTCAAAAGTAGCTGATTATCGGATGCCTGTCTCACTGTTACCTGTAGTTACCCCCTGCTAACTGCGTTTCATTTATAGTTTTCCCCGTACTGACGTATTCGTGCTATCAGGTCTTCGCCAGGCGGAGCCAAGGGCATACAGATAAAACGAGGAAGATGAAATGACTAAACGTAAGATAAAACCCGCGGATAATAAAGCTAACCAGAATAATTCTAACAAAGGAACTG
>CAKZVB010000309.1 GCA_937922015.1 uncultured Granulosicoccaceae bacterium | reverse complement strand
GATATGTCTGAAATTGTTGGATTTCTAAAATCAGGTGATATACGCGCACTGGGAGTATTGACTGAAGAACGTGTACCGGGTTTTGAAGATATCCCGACCGCAAAAGAACAGGGCTTCGATGTTGTCGCGGTCAACTGGCGTGGCTTGTATATTCCCAAAGGCGTGAGCGATGACACTTTTAATATGTGGGCAGAGCGTTTGCAAAAAGTGGCGGACAGCGCCGAATGGAAAGAAGCCATGGTAGCCAATGGTCTGGCGCCGTTCACCAAGGTTGGTGGAGACTTCCAGGGTTACATCGACGACGTAGTAGCTGAAGTCCGTCAACTGTCTAAAGACATAGGTGTTATCCAGTAATGAGCGACCGGATCTTTGGTCTGGCTGTGCTACTGACGGCGCTTGCATATATTGCAAGCGCCACTCAGATTCAAACCAGCTTTCTGGCAGACCCGGTAGGGCCCAAAGCATTTCCAATGGGGGTCGGGGTCGTTGCGGCAGTAAGTGGCCTGGTGATGATGTTTAAACCAGATGCAGATCCGGCCTGGCCAGCGGGTAAAACGCTGTTGGCACTGCTGATTGCTGTTCTTGTTCTGGTCACCTACGCCTACGCACTAAAACCGCTCGGCTTTTTAATACCCACCGCTATTACCGCGGCAATTTTAAGCTATCAGATCTCGCCTCGAATTATGCCCGCCATTCTGACGGGACTGACGTTATCGATCGGTCTGTTTGTCTTGTTTAAATACGCACTGGGACTGGGACTTGTCGCACTACCAAAGAGCTGGCTGACCAGCCTGCCAGTCTGAGTAATTACTAGGGCCATACATGGATATTCTATCAAATCTGGCGATGGGCTTTTCCATTGCCCTGTCACCTTATACATTGATGCTGGCTGTGATCGGGTGCTTTCTTGGCACTATCATCGGCGCCCTTCCCGGCCTCGGTCCCTCCAACGGGGTGGCTATTCTTATTCCAATTACATTTACACTCGGGCTGGACGCAACATCAGCACTGGTGCTGATGACCAGTGTCTACTATGGCGCTATGTACGGTGGTCGCATCAGTTCAATTCTATTAAACATTCCGGGTGACGAACCCGCGTTAATGACCACACTCGATGGCTATCCGATGGCCAAACAAGGTCGTGCCGGTGACGCCCTGGTACTATCCGGCGTAGCGTCTTTTGTCGGTGCCTTTCTGGCCACCATCGGCTTACTGCTGCTGGCGCCGTTGCTGGCAAAAGTAGCGTATTTGTTTGGCCCTGCAGAATACTTTGCACTATACCTGCTGGCGTTCTGCACCCTCGGTGGTGTGGCGTCTAACAATCAGGCAAAGGCAGCTATTGCCTCGTGCCTGGGTTTGGGTATAGCGATGATCGGTGTCGACAACAACTCCGGTCTGCCGCGCTTTACTTTCGGCAATATGCATTTAATGGATGGCATTGATTTTCTGGTTGCCATCGTCGGTTTATTTGCCATTGCAGAAGTGTTTTTCTTTATTGAAGGACATGGCAAAGGATCATCCATTGGCGTCAAACTGGAAAAAGTTACTATTCCTTGGAAAGACATATTTGCCACTAAGTGGACCATGCTCCGTTCGAGCCTGGTGGGATTTATTGCAGGTATTCTGCCTGGCGCCGGTGCATCTCTGGGCAGCTTTCTGGCGTATATGTCAGAGAAATCTATTGCCGGAAAAGACAGCGGGTTCGGCACAGGGGTCGCCAAAGGGGTTGCAGCACCTGAAGCAGGCAATAACGCGGCAGCCGGTGGCGCGCTGGTCCCGATGCTTACACTCGGTGTCCCGGGTTCCGGCACTACAGCGGTGTTACTGGCATTGCTGATGACACTGAACATCACCCCGGGGCCTACCTTGTTTACAGACAGACCGGAAGTTGTCTGGGGCCTGATCGCCTCACTATTAATCGCCAATGTCGTATTGTTACTGATGAATGTACCGATGGTAAAAGTGTTTGTGCGCCTGTTACAGGTTCCACCATGGATACTACTACCCGGGGTCACTATGATTTCATTTGTAGGAATCTATTCATTATCCGGAAGCTATTTTGATCTGCTGCTAATGGTAGGCTTTGGTCTACTTGGTTATGTGTTGCGAAAACTGGATGTGCCCACCGTACCGGTAATTCTGGGCATTCTACTGGGCGGGCACATGGAAGATGCACTTCGACGCGCGATGGTCATCGCCGATGGCAACCCGATGTATCTTTTCTCATCTCCCATTGCGATCGGCTTCTGGATTGCGGCTCTGATAGGCTTTGTCGCCCCTATGTTTTTACGAGGCTTGCTGCAAAAACCCCAAAGAGTCAGCGATTAATTCAAGCGGCGCAGGTGCACATTGATCAGCTGGCTACTACATCTGACAATCCAGGCGTCGTTAATCAGACTGCTGCAATTTGTGCAGTAGTCGCCCGGAGTTTGGTGATCGCGGCGGTGTCTTTGTGTACTCCTGCATCAGTTACCTGCCGATAACAAACCTGCACCAAAGCACGTCTAAAAAAGACTTCAATGAAGTGTGTCGCTGTTCTCAGCTTTTGCAAAAACCGCTGCGCCTCACCAAAACTTAAACCGGTTTAAGATACAAATTAACAATAATTTAAAATCGGGACATTAAAAGCTGTGACTCAGTCGAAATTGAGAGGCACGTGGCTTGCACCCATCCTCGCGTGTAAACGCCCGCACACTGGGACCCCGATCCCGCAGTAGCAAACTACTTTCACGACAATTTGGTGATGCATTAAGAACTTACACCCAGGTAGAATGTTAAGTTTCCGCACTAACAACTCACCCAACACCGCAACACCAAACCAACAACTGTTTGGATCCAGGTATAGAGTATTCTTTATATGCCTGACACTGGTCACACTGCTTGTAGTGCTCACCTGGACGATCGTTGCCAGGACCCAGAACAGACTCATCGAATTCAAGTCTCTGCAAATTGCTAACGTAGTTGCCAGTCAGGCCACGGCTGCCCGGTCTGTTTATTCAAACTCGGTGGTCGCAAAGTTAGCGACCGATGGCTTTAAGGCCAGTACAGAATCGCAGGGAACCGTCGGCTCGGTGCCTATACCCGCCCAGTTTTTGAAAGACCTTGCGCATAAATCGACAGAAAAAAGCGATGGTCTCTATGGCTTCAGGCCGTTGAGCCTCTGGAACTTAAACCCGGATCAGGGACTGAAGGATAATTTCCAGCATTGGGGCTGGCAGAAACTCAGTGAACAAAACAAGGGCGTTGATGGTACAGCAATCGATTGGCAACCGGTGTGGCGCATAGAAGATATGAATGGCAAAAAAACATTACGCTACCTTTTTGCAGACCCGGCGTCCAACAACTCCTGTGTCAACTGCCACAACGAAATGGAAAAACTGCCAGCGACAGTAAAGATGCGCGAAGCCGCGGGGGTTGAAACCGGTAAAGTGTGGAAACCACACGAGCTAATGGGCGCACTGGAAGTACTGATTCCACTTGATCAATCATCAGAATTTGCAAATACACAAACTAAAGACGGCCTGCGTATCATACTAGTGGTCACTTTTATCGGTTTGATTATTGTCATCACTTTCACTTCCCTCGATACCATCCGCACCAACTCTATGACCAATGAACTTGAATATAGAGCAAGCCATGATTTTCTAACCACCTTACCTAATCGCCTGGGATTCGAGAATTTTGTAACGACAATACTTGAAAACGAAAGCTTCGAACAAAACACGCACATTGTCATGCTGCTTGATCTGGATGATTTTAAACGCATCAACGACACTTTAGGTCATGAAGTGGGTGATGAAGTGCTGAAGGAAGCTGCCCGTCGACTACAAAAAGTACTGCACAGCACAGACATAATTGCGCGCCTGGGCGGCGATGAATTCGCCGTCTTCCTGCCGGAGAGTGATAAGGCCAGATCGGTGGCCGTGGCACAGCAACTTGCCACCACCTTTGATGATGAGTTTTCAGTAAATGGCTATCGGCTCAGATCTGGTGCGAGTATCGGTATAGCATTGATGCCTGAGAATGGAAAAAATACAAAAGAGGCGCTGCGATGTGCAGACGTTGCCATGTACCAGGCCAAGAGCACCAGATCCGACTACGTCTGGTACGACCCGGATCAGGACAAAAACCATATTTCAACACTTTCAATCATCAATGATTTCAGGCACGCCTTGAAACAGGACGAACTATCCCTGCAGTATCAGCCAAAATTTAATATCAAGCTGGGTACGATAGAAGGCGTGGAAGCATTGTTGAGGTGGGAACATCCGGAGCTTGGGATGGTGGCACCGATGGATATCGTGCCGATCGCAGAACGTTGCGGACTTATCGCTGAGCTCACTCGTTCAATCCTGAAAACCGCTCTATTGCAAACAAAAAAATGGCACCAACAAGGGTACAACTTTAGCACTGCGGTAAATCTGTCCACGCAGATGCTGAACAACCTGGATACGGTCGCCCTGATCAAAAACGCTCTACAGGAAACCGGCGTTGTTGCAGAAAAGCTGGTCATCGAAGTTACCGAAAGTGCGATGATGACAGATCCGGACTGCGCCAGAGAAATATTACAGCAACTAAGCGACCTTGGTATCAGAGTATCGATAGACGACTACGGCACCGGTTACTCATCGTTGACTTACATCAATGATCTTCCAATCGACGAATTAAAACTGGATCGATCGTTTATAAAGAAACTCAGACCAGACAGCAAAAACGCTGTTGTTGTGAAATCGACAATAACGCTGGCGCACGATCTGAATTTAAGCATTGTCGCAGAAGGCGTAGAAGATGAACAAACGCTTAACTATTTAAGTTCGATCGGCTGCGATACCATACAGGGTTACTACTTCAGCCGCCCTCAAACTGCAGAGACACTGGACAGCCAGCTGCCGCAATTAATACAAATGGCGAAAGACGCTTGTCACATCCGACCCGACCTTGCTGCGTAATCAGACTACCGGAACAGATATAATCTGCCGGGCACCCATCCGATTTCGGTGATAGCGAGGCAGATTCGGCGCACATCTCCAGATACTGAGGATCATTGCGGAGCTGAACGTGGATAAGGGCTATTCCTGATGACAGACTATCAATTGACTCTGGACGCCTCATGAATAATGGAGGCTAGGAGCCTGCGCGGCAGAACCTCTGCTACTGCGAACGCGCCCTGACGGTGCGCCCAAGGCGATAGTAATTATCGATCATTTTCGGAACAATTGAACAACTATGCGCCTCAAATGATCGTACCATCATTTACTAAGACAAGGGCCCTC
>CAKZVB010000308.1 GCA_937922015.1 uncultured Granulosicoccaceae bacterium | reverse complement strand
CGTATTTTATGTTAAATATTATCCTCTACCAGCACACCAGCTCCGGTTCTTTGCCGGGCACTCGACCGGGTCTTGCGGGCGGTCAGCCACAATTGAATACGATAATTAAATCAATTCGCCCGGGACGGACGCTGAGATAATCTAAGTGATCGCCAGATACTACTTTTATCTTGAACCAATCCACTGCGTCACCAACAGTAATAACGTTGAAATTAACACCATAATGGTTGAAATTGCAGCAATAGTGGGATCAATAAAGTCTCGCAACGCGCTGAACATGTGCTTGGTTAAGGTGGCATTCGTACCACCCGAGACAAAGATAGAAACGATCACTTCATCAAATGAGGTAAGAAACGCCAGCAGTGCTGCCGTTATTACCGAAAACTTAATCTGTGGCAGGGTTATCGCAAAAAACGCTTTCAGCCGTGTCGCACCAAGGCTTCGTGCTACACGCTCCTGGTCCAGATCATAAGATCTTAAGGCGGCCGTGATTACAATCATTACCAGTGGCGTTGCCAGCGCCGCATGTGCCAGAACCAGGCCGGTGATAGTGTTATTCAAACCGGCCCGGCCAAAGACGTAAAACGTACCAATGGCTATAAGAATAACCGGTACGATCATTGGCGTGATTAAAATCACAAACAGCATTCTGGCTACCCGATGGCCCGATACAAACAATGCATAGGCAGCCATGGTGCCCAGCGGTGTTGCTACCAGCGTGGTAAGCAGACCAACCTTCAGGGATGTGATCGTTGCACGCATCCACTTTTTTGAACCAAAGTACTCGTCATACCACCTTGTCGACCAGGTCTCCGGTGGAAACGCCAGATACTGTGAATCCGAAAAGGACATGGGTATAACAATTAGTGTGGGAATCACCAGCAGCAACATGATAATTGCCGCTACAAGGTACAACCACAGCCGGTTGCGGTGACTGATTTGAGTGTCTGATGCAGGTGAATTCAGCCAGCCCATCTTCTGCTTACCCTTTTCCAAACAAAGCAGTGTCCAGCTTGAATAATTTGGCCGCTAACACTAACACCAGCACAGTGGCGACAAGCAATACCACCCCCAGCGCACTGGCCGCTCCCCAGTTGAATTGATTTTCAAGGATTGCCGTTATCTGGGTGGCCACCATAATTACCCGCCCTCCTCCGAGCACCGCTGGTGTCACGTAAAACCCCAGGCTCAACACAAACACTATTAATGCCCCTGCCACCATGCCGGGCAGCGAGAGTGGAAAATACACCTGCCAGAAAGCCTTTGCCGGAGTAGCGCCAAGATTGGATGCCGCCTGCATAAGATCACGATCGATTTTCTTCATTGCGTTGTACAACGGCAGCACCAGGAACGGCAACATGATATGCGCCATACCAATGAGTGTCCCGGTGAGATTATGTACCAGCTTGAGTGGTTTCTCCCACAATCCGATGTCCATGGCAAATTCGTTCAACAAGCCTTTGCGCTGCAACAACACCAGCCATGCGTAGGTTCTGACCAGCAGCGACGTCCAGAAAGGCAGCAGCACTGCCAGCATAAATAGACCCACCCATCGCGCCGGAAGCTGCGCTAAAAAATAAGCCAGTGGATAACCGATTACAATGCAAATTAACGTGGTTAGAAAACTGACCTTAAAGGTTGTAATAAACGCACGGGCGTAAGACTTGTATTCAATCATCTTACGGTAGTGTTCAAGTGACGCCTGACCTTCGCTGCCGATGAACGACAAATAGAACAACCAACCCACGGGTATAATAATAACCAGAAAAATAATAACAATTGCGGGGACAGATAAACTGAGCAGCGCCCATTGTTCACGCACCGCCTGTCTCTTTAGCTCAGCCGTATGAACTGGTGGCTTGCCATTGGCGACGGATTGCGTGGTGCCAGCCATTATTCAGCCATGTCCCTCGGCACAATGATGACATCTTCCTGTTTTAATTTTACCGTGACGTTTGAGCCGGGCTCCATGGCCAGTGACAGGGATCCCGTACTATATCGCAAGCCAATCTCATGGTTATTAACTGCCACCAGCACAAACGCTGTGTCGCCCTGAAACACCTGTTCTTTCACGATACCTTTGAAACTCACCGCTGCACGGCCGTCCATGGCTCCTTCAGGCGCTACATATAGCCGTTCGGGTCTTATTACCAGAGACCAGTTTCTAATCGCAGGATCGGCAGGCTCGGCATTGATTGGCTGGTCACCGAACATAAGCTGATCGGAACTGTTTCGCTGTAGCGGCAATATGGTGGATTCACCGATAAAGTCAGCCACAAACGTATCTGCTGGAGAATTGTAAATGACCTCAGGTGTACCTACCTGAACAAGTTTGCCGTGATTAATCACCACAATACGATCTGACATGGTTAGCGCTTCGCGTTGATCGTGTGTGACATACACCGTGGTCACGCCTAATTGACGGTGCAATTGCTTGAGTTCAATTTGCATTCTTTCGCGAAGTTTTTTATCGAGCGCTGATAATGGCTCGTCCATCAGCAGGATGCGCGGCCTGAAAACAAAAGCACGCGCCAGCGCCACACGCTGCCGCTGGCCACCTGACAACTGATCAATAGCACGTTCACCCAGACCGTCCAGTTGCACGGTTTGAAGCGCCTCGTCAACCCTCTGCCGACGTTCAGCTACACTTACCCCGCGCAACTTCAGCGGAAACGCAATATTTTCTGCTACTGTCATATGAGGGAACAAGGCGTAACTCTGGAACACCATTCCAACTTCACGCTGATGCGGCGGCGTAAGTACCATCTCGGTATCGCCGAATCTTATGCTGCCGGCATCGGGACGATTGAATCCGGCAATGGCCATAAGCAGTGTGGTCTTGCCCGAACCGGAGGGCCCCAGAAGGGTAAGAAATTCACCACTGCGCACATTCAGATCTACTGAATTCAACGCATAGAGTGAACCGTAGCGTTTGGTAAGCCCGGTGATAACAATGGGCAGTGCCGAGTCACTTTCGTGTGACTTCTGATTTTTCAAACTAGCAACCCCTGACTTAATCGAAGGTACCTGCTGTCAGGTACCTTCATCTTCGAATATTAAATGTGATCGCTATTCGCTAAGGAGTTCCATATACAGCTCAAGTGCCTTACTTCGATTTTCAGAATACCAGTCCAGATTCACCGGCAGCATCTTCGGGACGTTATTCGGATGTGAAGGCAGAGATTCGATCAGCTCCTTAGGTGCCGTTGTGATTTCATAAGCTTTCTTATTGGTCGGCCCATAAGTAATATGAAATGGCAGATTTGCCTGATACTCCGGCTTTGATACCTCAGCCAGAAACTTCATCGCCACCTCTTTATTGGGTGCTCCTTTTGGCATGGCAAAACAATCGTAATCCAGCAATGCCTGATCGAATGAATAGCCAACTGTGGCACCATCTTTTTTGGCGTTATCAAAACGGCCATTCCAACCGGTAGACATATCGACTTCACCATCTTTCATCAGCTGAGCCTGCATTGCGCCTGAGTCCCAGAATACTGCGATGTGTGGTTTTAGTTCCCGGATCTTGTTTATCGCACGCTTCATACCTTCAGCGGTTGATAATACTTCATACACCTGATCAGCTGGCACGCCATCGGCCATTAACGCAGGCTCGAGTGCACCATCGACATTGTTGGCACGGTAGGCGCGAGTACCGGGGAATTTTTCAACGTCCCAGAAATCAGCCCAGGTTTTCGGCGCACCTTCACTACCCGGTTCACCGTACTTTTCTGTGTTCCATGCCATCACCGTGGCAAATACATCAGAACCCACGCAGTAATCGGTGTAGGTGTTAGGATAAAAATCGGAAACGTCTACAACGCTGTAATCAATTTTCTCAAGACAACCATCTGCCGCAGCAGATGCAGAGCCACCCGATCCGGTTACTACAAGATCCCAGGTGACTGAACCGGATTGCACCTGCAGGCAGGTCTTCGACATACTGGCTCCCGATTCACGAATGATTTCGATGCCACTATTTTTAGACGCATCGTCAAACAGCGCTGCATCTTGTGCAGCACCGTAGGTACCACCCCACGACACCACCGTCACCGGTGCCGCACTGACCACACCGGATACAAGTAAAGATGCACCGGCACTTAACATTAACTTCGCTGTTTTCCGCTGGAACAAGGTATTGATTGATTTCATGTGATTTCCTCTCCGTGTAATATCCCGTCCTACAATACCCGTAATTTCAGCGCAGTCAACGATTTACACGCTGCCATTCGCTTATTCACAAAGCAATTTCAGTAATTACACGCCATCCGATCACCGGTGCAACACCAGGAGCCTGCGTAGCGAGAACGTGCCCTGACGGTGTGCCCGGGGCGATGATGGCTGTTTGTGTGTTCATGACTGCAACGTCGCATTTCATGCTGACATCAGAAGCTAATTATCTACCGCGGAATTTTACAGTCGGCCTGCTGTCCCAATTGACAATGAACCTTCCGGATCACAGATTGTTCATTTTATTTTAATACACTTATCAGTTGCCGCTGCCTGACAGACCGCACTGGCGTTGCCGCTCAACGCCCGGCGTATAACTCGCTCAATCGTCAAATTTAACAGAGCTGACTGCAATGAAAGAGTTTCACTGGCGACGTCCTGCACTATCGCCGTGCCCACCAGGTTCCATCCAGAGGTGCACCCTGCACAAATGAACCTGCACCCGGCTGATCAGCGATACGCAGGCATTCGTTCCACTTTGCCATTCGCTCAGAGCGTGTAAAAGACCCGACCTTCAACTGCCCCGCATCCAGACCAACGGCCAAATGACATATGGTAACGTCCTCTGTTTCTCCAGACCTTGCCGACACCACACCGCGATACCTGTGTTCAGATGCTGCAGACAGGCAGGCCATTGACTCGGACACAGTCCCCGATTGATTCACTTTTATCAGCACGGCATTGCAGGCCCTGTCATCAGCGGCCTGATGCACCAGACGCTCATTGGTCACCAGATAATCATCACCTATTATTTGTATACGTTCACCATACTCTTGTGTAAACGCAATCATGCCGTCGCGATCATCTTCGGCCAGCGGGTCCTCGATCGATACAATTGGATAATTATCAATCCACTGACCCAGTAGCATTATCATCTGCTCTGTATCGAGTTCACGATCTTCAAGTGCCAGTTTATAGCGACCGTTAACGCTGAATTCAGACGCTGCAATATCAAGCGAGATCACAACGCGATCTCCCGGTGTTTCACCGGCGGCTTCGATAGCCTGCATCAGTGTTTCAAGCGCCTCTTCATTGCTGTCGAACTGCGGCCACCAGCCACCTTCATCAGCCACTCCTGCGAGACGACCTTTTGCACCCATGATGGCACCGGCTGCACGGTAGATTTCCGAAGTGACTTCAAGCGCCTCATCGAAGGATTCTGCACCGGGTACCATAATCATAAAATCCTGCACATCCACCCGGCGACCGGCGTGTGCACCACCACCGAATATTTGAATCTCCGGCAAAGGCACACTTGGTGTCTGGCCGGAAATATCAGCGATGTGTTGCCAGAGTGGACACTGTTTATCTGCCGCCGCAGCATGCAGAACGGCCATCGACGCAGCCACGGTTGCGTTTGCACCCAGTGTTGATTTAAGCGGCGTACCATCCAGCGCTATTAACGCGGCGTCAACCTCGCCCTGCTCTACCGCGTTCATACCTGTCAGGGCGGCCGCTATTGACTTGTTAACGTTGGCCACAGCGCGCTGCACATCGTTGCCGCCAAGCACACTGCCACCGTCGCGCAGATCGATCGCCTCTCGGGACCCTCTTGACGCACCAGCCGGCGCGATAGCACGTCCCGTTACGCCGCTACTCAAACTGACCTCAACCTCTATCGTGGGGTTGCCACGACTGTCCCAGATCCGTCGGGCAGCCACCCTGGTAATCGAGGAATCACTCATGTTTCGATCTCATTGCCTATTACCTGTAACAGCGAATTAATGTTATCGACAGGCTGCTCAATCAGTGGCGCTGCGATAGCGCGCACATGGAGCCTGGCGGTGTCCGTGAGATACTCGACCGGTGACTTGCCATCGACTCTTGCAAGCATTAACGCAGGAAGTAAAGCCGCCACCCTCGCTTGCGTCGTTTGGGCATCCTCCCAACATACGTGCGCCGAATAGTCATTCCAGAATTGCAGTACGGCGGCGTGCAGATTAGCCTGCGATTCGGGCAAGTGTATAGACTTCAACAGCAGATGGTTCAAGCAAAACGCCACATCAAATGCCGGATCGCCCATGGTCGCACACTCTGCATCCAGTATAATTGGCTGTCCGTTGCGTAAAATAATATTTTTCGGACTGACATCTCCATGAACAAGGGCAATACTGGACTGTGCCAGATTGTCTGCGAGTTCTGTTAAGCGGGGTGCCAGATGCGGATAAGCGCCAGCTGTAAAGCGCAGGTAGGGTTCGATTCGCAACGATTCAAAATCAGCGCTATTGTCAAAGGCAGCACGATTAAAGTCGCGGCTGACCGATGCCGCATGTATGCGACCAATGACACTTGCAACACTACCCGCGACGTCCCGGTCGTGCTTGCCATTCAGCAGTGCTGTCTTCCAAAGCGTAACATCGGCTCCGGTGATGTACTCCATGGCAAAACCGTTTTCTGCCTGCGACCACCCATAGAGCTTTGGTACTGCAGCCGGCACCACTTGGCCCGCCTCAGTGAGCCAGGCATATTCTGCTTTGTTGCGATGAACCGGTGCAAACCATTCCTCATCGACTCGTAGTTTGTCCAGCGCAAATTTTACACAAACCGTTTGCCGGTCAAACGTCACTGCGGCTATATCCGAGGCCACACCACCAGTCAGGCGGCGTATGCCGATGACGCTTTCGGCGCGGCACAACCCCAAAGCCTGCACAACGGATTTGCAACGTTCTTCAAATTCCAGCCTCACCAGAAATCTCTCACATACACCATGTAGTTATTGTACATAAAACGTGTCCACTACTAATTTGTCAATCACTCAAAGCTGCTCCAGGCCGGTTAAAGCCGGTACACACCGCTGTTGTCAATAACGCTTTATTCCGGACCGGCAACACCAGGTCATTTGTATTTGGCTATCATGTTGCAGTGGCAGCAGATGCCGGATATGGTAGAGATCGTATGGTACAGCACGATACAAAAAAAACTGCCTGTGAGGAAAAATGAATTACGTTGATGCACACCATCACTACTGGCACCCGGCTCGCGGTGACTATGGATGGATGCCACCGGACAACGCAGTCCTGAGCCGACCCTACACACCCGCTGATCTATCAGCAGCATTGCAGGCAACGGCCGTTGGCAAGACCGTACTTGTACAGGCAGCACCCAGCGTCGAAGAGTCCGAATATTTGCTGGGCATTGCAGATGCAACACCACACGTGGCTAAAGTAGTTGGCTGGGTTAACTTTGAAGATGCATCTCACAGCGCAACTCTGAAGCGCCTGAGTGCCCACCCGAAGTTTGCAGGCGTGCGCCCGATGATTCAGGATCTGCCGGACGATAACTGGATGCTACGCGATGATGTTCAGTGGGCTTACAAAGCGATCATCAAAAACGACCTGACATTCGATTGTCTGGGCTTTCCACAGCATCTCGAAAACTTTCACACATTGCTGACCCGCTACCCGGACATGCGCGCAGTAATAGATCACTGCATGAAGCCCCGCTTGAACGAACACACTGATGAAAATTTCCGTACATGGTCGCAGGGGATGAGCAGACTGGCAACAGATACCAATGTGTGCTGTAAGTTATCAGGGCTGGTTACTGAAGCCGACACAGACTGGTCCTACAGTGCATTAAAACCCTACACAGACCATATAATCTCTGCTTTCGGTGCCGAGCGCATTATGTGGGGATCAGACTGGCCGGTGGCAAGATTGCGATGCGAATATGAAGACTGGTTCCAATTGGCCATGCAACTTACCAGTGACCAGTCAGAGGCTAACCGGCAACAGATCTTCGCCGGTACTGCGACTAAATTTTACAGACTATAAAAACAAATGATTAAACAAGCTATTGGCAATACCGGGCTCAATGTGACATCGCTGTGTTTCGGTACCTCATGTCTCGGAAACATGCCCGACACCTACGGATACCAGGTTGATGAAAACCGGGCCCGTGACACTCTACTGACCATTTTCGACAGTCAGGTTAACTTTCTGGACACCTCTAACAATTACGGCCTCGGGCGCAGCGAAGAACGGATCGGAGCCGCAATACAGGAACGTGGCGGACTACCAGAGGGTTTTGTGCTGTCAGGCAAACTGGATCGCGATCTGGCCACCGGCCGCTTTGATGCCAGCCGGGTACGCCAGTCAATTGAAGAAAGCCTGACCCGCCTTGGTCTTGACTCAATACCGCTGTTGCACCTGCATGACCCTGAACACGCTCGAGACCTTAGCGAGATAACCGCCGACGGTGGCGCACTGGATGAACTGTTGAAGCTAAAAGAAGAAGGTATTGCACAGGCCGTTGGACTGGCCATGGGCCGCATCGACATCATGATGCCAATACTAAAAGATTACCCCTTCGATGCACTGATCAGTCACAACCGATACACCGTCATAAATCGCTCGGCCGAACAAGCTTTTGCCTGGGCTCACAAGCAAAACATCGCAATACTAAACGCTGCTCCCTATGCCGGTGGAGTACTGGCGAAAGGCAGTGCAGAAATGCCAAAGGTGACTTATCAGCCAGCCGACGATAAGACACTGGCACCGATAAGAGACATAGAAGCCATTTGCGCCACACACGCCATAGCACCGGGCGCACTGGCCCTGCAATTTTCAATGCAGGATCCACGGCTGACGTCGACCATAGTAGGCGTTTCTAAACCGGAACGGGTACAACAAACACTGGACTGGGCGTCCGCAGAAATTCCACAGGCTGCGTGGGACGAACTTCACTCACTGGGTTATTCCAGCGATGACCCGGAAGCCGACCGCGACTATAAACCCGGCTGAACATCGGGTCCGAATAATAAAAGTCAGGAAACAACAGCCATTCCCAACAAAGCATCAATCTCATTAGTGATTTCTTCACGGTGCAACAACTGACCATAAAGATCTTCAGCGGTATGCCCGCAGCTCAAACTGACGATACTCCCCAACACTGACCCGCGATGCGCGTTCTCGCCTCCCAGATTAGTATTGGCAATTAACGCGTCACTAATTTTATCGGAATATTTGGCAGCCAGATAAAGCAATGACGGCCATGAGTCGGTAATGTAACAGGCAGTTGAATAGGTGCCGCCAACCACATGAGCATCACCGGGTGCTTTATCGATCAAGTGCTGCAAATCAACTTTCGGGATACATTTAGAGGCTTTAACCAACGACGGCATAACGGGCTCATCTATTTTCCGGTTTAGTAGCTCGTCAAACAAAACCACCAGAGCATCACAGACCCTGCCCAGCAACATATCCGCGTGGGTTAAAAACAAGTGTTCTTTACACACCCGCTTCACGGCGTCCACTTCGACACCGTGCAACAAGTGTGAAATTGCCAGAGGCACTACAGTCACCAGTCCGCCAACCGATGGCGTGTCGTGAGTTATGGCGCAGCACTTATCGAGCTCCATACCCCGCACATAATTTGCAAAAAATCCTCGATGGTAGGATTCTGCATAAGTATCAGGGTGAGCTGGCGGATCTGCTGTCATCAGATCGATGTAGGCTTCCAGAAATTTTGTCGAATCATATTCGCCATTGTTCGCAATAAGTGTTCGTATCTGTACTCTGGCGCAACAGGCATTGAGCGTGTTATCCCCCGCCTCCATGCCTTGATGATAGTGCTGGTTGGCTTTACCCCAATACTGACGCTTGTCACGCAAAATTATGTCGCCGACTATCTCTTGCCGTCCGGCTCTGCCAACCTGTGCCCCGCGGCCACCGCCACTGGTTGAATGCAATGACATTATCGAGGATGGATGTACTGGCGGCGCTGCCTCCATTTGTTTCACCCCACCCGGAAAATAACGCTCTATGTCTCGAGGGTTGTAAAACCAGTGAACAGGCATAGACAAGGCATCCCCCACAAAGAGCGACCGAAGGGCGGCGCGGGCTCTTTGGAGTCTAAGCATTTGTTTACTTTCGAGAGAGTGTTCTAAAGACATTTCTTCTACAACGCAGCGTCGTCTGATGCCACTACGCTCGATAACTTGTTTCGGTTCAGAATCTTCCCGATCAACTCCGGGATCCACGGCGAATGCAGTTACCCGGACTTCAGTTAATCGTTACGCGGGCGGATTTTAACCAGCAATTTGTGCAAGACTTACTGATTTACTTAATGGACCGTCATTTTTATGGCGCGCGCGTTCGCAATTGCCGAACAGGTAGGCTGTTCCGGAGTCTGGAGATAAACGCAGCTAGGAGCCTGCGCGGCTGAACCTCTGCTACTGCGAACGCGCCCTGACGGTGCGCCCAAGGCGATAGTAATTATCGATCATTTTCGGGACAATTGAACAACTATACGCCTCAAATGATCGTACCATCATTTACTTAGGACAAGGGCCCTCGCCATGGCACGTTCTCGCTACGCAGACTTCTACCGCGCAGACTCCTAGTGCCGCCGGCTCTCCAGGACATGCATTCGAAGCTGCTTGTCAAAATGTGTTTTATCTGCGTCCTGCCTCTGACCATCCATCATTTTAAACACCAGCCACACGGTTATAACAGAAAAGACAAAACCCCCGGCGGCCTGACCAATCAATACACCACTGGCACCCCACAAAGAGGCGCCACCAATAACCGGCAACCATGTGCCAATAGTGTGTCTGCCCCAGTTCACCCAGGTTGAATAAACGGGATGACCCAGGTTGTTAAAGGAAGCATTACCTACAAATACCCAGCCATTAAAAATCTGTGTCAGAGCCAATGGCCCGCAAAAAAGTAAAACCAGGGTCAACGTGTCTCCTGTTGCATCGAAAGTTGCTATGATCAAATCCCGCAGAAAATATAAACCAATGGCGGTGATGATTACGTAGACAGTCACAAAACCGAGTGCGGTTTTAAACGCCGTTTTTACCCTGTGGTGCAGCTGCGCACCATAATTTTGCCCGACAATCGGCCCGATGGCACCCGAGAGCGCAAATACCACCGCAAACGCCACCGGTGTCAGCCTGCCGATAATAGCCATACCGGCAACCGCATCGGTACCGAATTTCGCCATTTCACGTGTCACAATCCCGGTACCAACAGGAGTCGCAACATTTGCCAGAACCGCTGGCAGAGCTATCGCTGTCACGACGGAAAAATCACGCCGCAAAAGGCCTATCGAAGGAATCGCGAAGCCATGATATTGCCTGATCACCGGGTATAACGAGACAATTAAAATAGTAAACCTGGCCAGTACTGAGGCAATCGCCGCGCCTTGCAACCCCAGACCGAAGGTAAAGATAAGTAAGGGGTCCAGCACTGCATTTACAATTCCTCCAGCCAGCGTTGCCATCGTTGCACGCTTTGCATCGCCATGAGCACGCAAAATAGCACCGGCAATCATCGCCGCCATCAGTACCGGCATTGACGGCAGAATAATTGAAAGGTAACTGATTGCAAGCGCGCTTGTCTGCCGGTCTGCCCCCAGTAGATCAAGCAACGGTTCCAACCAGAAAAAGATACAGGCAACGGTCGCCACCGACACTACCACGCCAATCACAAGCACACTTGTCGCATATTCTGCAGCATCTTCAGACTTACCAGCCCCCACAGCCCTGGCCACTAACACACCCGCCGCTATAGACAAACCAATACTTACTGATGTTGTAAAAAACAGGATTGTGCCTGCATACCCCACAGCAGCTGCCAGAGAAGGATTGCCCAACATGGCAATAAAGATCATATCAACAAGATCAACCGCAAATATGGCCATCAGACCGATACTTGAGGTAAATGACATTACGGTGACATGCTTTAGCAGACTGCCATGGGTAAAGCTTGCCTGCTCATCACTCATTTGGCTCGCCACGCATCGCTGCCTCGATGCGCCGATTGATTTCCCTGGCTCTTTTTATGTAGGGCTTGTTTTCAAAAGGCGGGATATCAGGATCCCACAAAGAGGCAAGATCCCTGACCCCGCGTCTGTCCTCTGCGACAAACACGGTGGTGCTTTTTCTGGCTTCATCTGTCGGCAGGCCCAGTGCCTCCAACGCATAGCGGGAAGCGCGCACAGAACTGTCAAACACCTCCCGGACGATATCGTTTGCACCTGCCTGGTATAGCTCGTAGACCTGTGCGCGGCTAAACGCCCTTGCAACAATATGGATGTCGGGGTTAACCCGCCTGGCGTGTTTAGTCAGCTGTATTACCTGCTCGCGGTTATCAATGGCGATCACCAGCAGTTTTGCAGATTCAAGCCCCGCGGAGTGCAGCAGGTCCGGACGCGTTGCATCACCATAGAATGAACGCACGCCGAATTTTCGCATACCTTCGATCAGCCCGGGCTTGAAATCCAGTACAACGGTTTTATGACCATTGGCAAGCAGCACTCGGTTGATGATCTGACCAAATCGGCCCAGCCCTGCAATTATGACCGTGCCCGTGTCGGTGATGGTGTCTGCCTCTCGTGCCTGATCTTTGTCCAGTCGGGGCACGATGACTTTTTCAAATAGAATGAACAGCGCCGGGGTCAACAGCATAGACAACGCGACAATTAACAACAATGAGTCACTCAGTGATTTAGGTATAACGGCGTTTTGTACCGTGAAGGACAGCAGCACAAACCCGAATTCACCCGCCTGCGCCAGCGCCAGGGTAAACAACCAGCGGTCAGCACCCCGAATCTTGAACACCAATGCCAGAACAAAGAGCACCCCTGCCTTAATCAATATCAGCCCGAGCGTTAGCCCGAGTATAAAAAACAGCTTGTCAAAAAGCAGAGCAAAATCTATCCCTGCCCCTACCGTGATAAAAAAAAGGCCCAGCAACAATCCTTTGAATGGTTCGATATCACTTTCGAGTTCGTGTCGATATTCACTGTTAGCAAGCACCACTCCGGCTAAAAAAGTACCCAGCGCCGGCGATAATCCAACCAGTGTCATCAGCAATGCAATGCCAATGATCAGCAACAATGCTGTTGCGGTAAACATCTCCCGCAATCCCGAATTGGCAATTATTCGAAACAGTGGTCGACTCAGGTAGTGCCCGCCGACAATCACCAGCGCAACCGCCGCCATCGTTATCAGTGCCACCTGCCATCCAGGCAAACCTGCCAAAAGGCTAACGCTCTCGCCGTGACCGTCTGACGATGAGTGATGCAATGCATCGCTAAGTTCCGGCAAGGCGAGTAACGGAATCAAAGCCAGCATCGGGATCACTGCGATGTCCTGAAACAACAACACAGAAAAAGATGCCTGTCCGCCGCCAGATTGCATCTGTCCTTTTTCGTTTAGTGTTTGCAGTACGATTGCTGTTGAAGACAGCGACAACACCAGACCAACCGCCAGCGCCACTGTCCAGCCAAGGCCGAATGCCATACAGGCTAACGTCACCGCCAGTGTGGTCAGTAACACCTGTAAGCCGCCAAGCCCGATCAGGCGGCCACGCATTTCCCACAGCGCTCCGGGTTCAAGCTCAAGTCCAACCAGGAACAGCATCATCACCACACCAAATTCGGCAAAGTGTTGTATCTGCTCTGTTTCCGCGCCTACCAACCCGGCAACAGGCCCGATGATCACACCGGCTATCAGGTAACCTAATACCGAACCAAGACCTAAACGTTTTGCCACCGGTACGGCAACTACGGCGGCACAGAGATAGATAAATGCCTGAAATAGAAATCCGTCCATATGTATTCCGTGTGTCTTTATGAAAGACAGGTATCAATAGTGGTGACAAAACCTTTTCGTCCGGACGAACCAGTCATCCAGGTATACGACTAAAACTTAAGTACATAGATTTTACCGGTATCTCCATACGGCCCGAAATTGTCGTTGGTCATTACGTACACCTGATCATCGCTGTCGTGAACCAGGGCGATAATCCGGGAATCCAGTTGCATGAGCTTAGTCATCTGCCAGTCATTTCCGGCCTCTTCCTTTGCTACAAATAATTGACCGGAAGGCTGTCGAAAATCAATACTCCAATCTGCAATTAACAAGTGATCTGAATATTCAGAGTACGCCGGATCACGCAGCATTACCGCGCCGACAACCGCAGTGCCAACCCCTGCGTTTTTTATTTTACTGCCCTCGCGATGAACGCTCATATTAGCGTACTGAACTACGGGGTCTACCACTGGTTTACCTGAAATGCTATCAACCACGCTTTCACAGGACTCCGGTGGATCGAGCGGCCTGGTTCTGTCAAAGCAATGCGTACCTTCCTTCAATGGCCAGCCATAATTACCCGCCTGGTCAACCCGATATATCGCCTCCCACAACGTTTCGGCTACGGCGGTAATATAAAATCGGTTAGAACCATCGCTATCGAAACTCAGACGATAAGGATTTCGAAATCCCCAGGCGTAAATCTCATTTCTACCCAGCGTTTCTACCAGTGGATTGTCCGACGGAATAGCATAGCCGGGGTATCCGCGATTTACATCTATTCGCAGTATTTTACCAAACAGCGATTGCAGATCCTGCGCGGTTGTATCCCACCACAATCTATCTTCCGGTACGCTATACGCATCATTCAGGGTTTCCGGCCCCACCCCGTGAATACCCCCGCCATCTCCGAAGCCAATGTACAAATAACCGTCAGGGCCAAAGGCCAGCGCCCCGCCATTATGTTTGCGACTGGGCCAGTCCAGATTAATGAGTACGCGCTCACTGTGGTGATCCAGTCGATCAGGATTATCACTGTCAATAGTAAACTCAGAGACTATTCGGCTGTGGCTCCAGTTCGCAGGTGCGTCTGCTGATAATGGTGCCGTGTAAGTTACAAAGAAACGACCATTGATTTTAAAGTCAGGATGGATGGCCATGCCCAGCAGACCCCGTTCCTCAAAGTCCTCTCGCAACGGCAACAGGCGATCTGTAAGATCGAGAAAAGGCTGCTCTGTCAACGTGTTATCGGGATTCAATAAATGCACTACACCTGATTGATCAAGTATCAAGCGCCTGCCGGTGTTATCTGGTAATGTTGCAATATCAATTGGAGCAACCAGCTTTTCAACCACAAGATTCGCAATTGGTGCAGCAATAGAATTTATACTTAGAACAACACCAGCTAGCACCACTGCAATATGCATTAACAATCGCATGCTTTTACCCCCTCAGATAAGAGACTTCATTATAACGCAGATCTCATTTGATATCCTTTACTCACCTACTAACACTATAAAGTTCCTACAAAAGTATTTTTATATAAAACTATCGATTGAATATTGACTCAACGGCGCATGGAGCCACTTGTTAAAGAACCATCGGATCTCACATGACGGTAAGTAGAATAGTAATTCTGGGTGGCTACGGTAATTTCGGTAAACGAATAGCCACCAGCCTTTCCGATATAAAAGGCATCACCATAATCATCGCCGGCCGAAACGCACATAAAGCACAAACGCTGTGTAATGAGTTGTCGTCTCAGAAAGTCAATTCAAGGTACGAAGCGGCGGTTATCGATATATACAGTGCTGATTTTACAGACCATCTCAGTGCTTTATCACCGGACATTGTCATCCACACAGGAGGGCCGTTTCAGGGACAGAACTACCGGGTGCCGGAGGCGGCAATTAGCATAGGCAGTCACTACATCGATCTGGCTGATGATCGTCGTTTTGTATGCGACATTACATCACTAAATACACGGGCGACACGCAACAATGTCCTGGTTGTTTCAGGCGCCAGTTCAGTACCGGGGTTGTCTTCTACATTAATTGATCATTTTTATACTCAATTTTCGCAACTCGACGAAATAGATTTTGCAATCGCACCGGGCAATAAAGCCGAGGTTGGAGAAGCCACTCTAAAGGGAATTCTCTCGTACACGGGCCATCCGTTTCGTGTGTTTAAAAACAGCAGGTGGGTGAATGAGTATGGCTGGATGTCGCCAAGAAAAATCTGCTTCGGGAAAACCCTGGGCAAACGCTGGCTGGCCAATATAGATATACCCGATCTGGAACTTTTCCCGGCTCGCTACCCTTCGGTCAGAACCGTCAAATTTCAAGCCGGCGTCGAGCTGCCCCTGCTCCATTTCACCATGGTCGTGATGGCTTTTCTTGCACGGATCGGATTAGTCAAAGACTGGTCTGTATTTACAAAACAGATTTTCCAATCCAACAAACTGTTTAAACGCTTTGGAACAGATGCCGGCGGGATGCAGATAACCCTCAGCGGGACAGATAACAGTCAACAGAGCAAAGAAATAAAATGGACACTATGTGCCGAAAACGGTGTAGGTCCGTATATCCCCACCATCTCTGCAATAATTCTTACCAGGAAGTTCATTGATGGCTCACTGACAACAACAGGCGCCACCCCTTGCCTTGGCTTATACACATTAGAGGAATTCGATAGAGAGTCGGCCTCTCTTGGCATCTCCCAGACACATGCCGGAGCAGCGTGAACTCCGGTGTTATCTGAGTTTTAAGAGGGGTATCCTTGAATTTCCGATGAACCACGAGGGGTGAGCCAATGACACCTCGATTATCGTCAAAGCTAATATTCTACACGCTATTGTGTTTATCAAGCTGGCAGCCGGCGGTACATGCCAATGACTTATGGACAATTTCTGTCAACAGCAGATTCAATGAATTAAACGCAACAGACGGCTACAGCAATACATTTACATTTTCAAAACAATTAAACAACTGGCACACCGGCCTGAGCATTGGCAGGCATACTATTGTGAATGGCACATGGCTTGGAATTGATATTCGCTACCAACCAGACACTTCAAACAAAAGCTACGGCATTTCCTACGCTCGCAACACAGACGATTCAAACAGCGGGTATAAATACCTTAATCCACTGATTGTCCATATGAGCATTCCGATCTATTCAAGCAGCGGCTGTGAAGGTTTTTTTGTAGAATTGCTACCAGGGTTTGATTTGCAATACCTCTCGCCACCCGCTGATGCATTAGCGGGTCCGGCTACCGGATTTATCGTCGGTACGTCGTTGAGTCTTGGCTTAAGGTTTTAGAGCCCTCATCAATAATACTGGCTCCCTGGTGTTTACAAACATTCCTGAGGTGCGTATTTTGCAAAATCACCGCGATATTCTTTTGCCAACGGCACACTATAACCATTAACACGACTACTGCTTAAACCCATCGCAACAAGCCCTTCTGTCATTTTTACCGCCGCGCTGACACCGTCTATCACCGGAAGTGAAAACTGATCTGATAATTGCCCGGCGAGGCTGGTCATACCGGCGCAGCCAAGTAATATTGCTTCCGCACCATCGTCTTTTATTGCCAGCTCAATTTCACGCGCAATAATTTCGTACGCTGAACCAGCGCTTTGTTCCAGTTCAAGAACCGGCACATCACTGGCTCTAACCGAAGCGCAGCGGGTAGCCGCTCCATATTTTTCGGTCAGTGTTTTTAATGCAGGTACTGATCGGCTGAGGGTTGTGACAATCGAAAACCGGTTTGCGATCATCATGGCGGCATAACATCCTGACTCACACAAACCTGTGACCGGACCTCGCGCAATACAGCGTGCCGCATCAAGACCGGTATCGTCAAAACAGGCAATCACATGACCATCACAATGATTGTTGGCGACAATTTCCTGCAGCATCCCGGGTATGGCAAAGACCTCGTCATAGAAACCTTCAATACTACCTGGACCATAATCCGGCTGTCTGCCAATAATCTCAGTGCCCGATGCAGCCACCAGTTGCGCAGCCTCCACGGCTTTTTCTGTCATGGAGGCGGTAGTGTTTGGATTTACGATATGAATTTTCATGGATGGCCCGGTCAGATTAGCAGTAATAATAGCGCTAAAGTATTGCGTATATAATTGCCAATCGCTGCATAATATGCATCGCACCACCAACTTTTTAGCAGCAATACTTCATTTAATGCTTGTTAAACTCGCCTGTATGAAGGCAGAATCTATTAAAGCAACCAGACAGAACCTGCCATCTTGGCAACAACAAACCTGGATGCCATCGGAGGAAATTGACTATTAGCAGCCACCAGAATGCGCTTCACGGGCAGCTGAAGCTTGTTTCACTTTTGAAACGCTACAGTGGCGTTTGTGCCGTTGATCATATCAACCTTGATATAGAGCGCGGTATCTACTGTTGCATGCTGGGGCCGTCGGGCTGTGGCAAGTCGTCTACTCTACGCATGATAGCAGGCCATGAAGACGTCACAGGCGGCCGGATTCTGCTGGGCAACGACGACATTACCAACCTGCCGCCGGCCAAGCGCGGCACCGCCATGATGTTCCAGAACTACGCTCTATTCCCCCATTTAGACTGCACCGACAATGTGGCCTTTGCATTGAAAATGCGCGGCATCGGTAAAACTGAACGCCGCAAAGCAGCTGACGATATGCTGGAAATGGTGCAGATGATCGATTATCGCGAGCGCCGGCCGGCGCAGTTGTCGGGCGGGCAACAGCAACGGGTTGCATTGGCGCGCGCACTGATTACACAACCCCAGTTGTTGCTGCTTGATGAGCCATTATCGGCACTGGACCCCTACCTGAGAACCGAGATGCGTACAGAGCTTAAAAAGCTGCAACGCGACTTAGGCATTACCTTTGTGCATGTCACTCACAGTCAGGAAGAAGCGATGGCTCTGGCGGACATGGTCGTGGTGATGAATGCCGGCAAGATAGAACAATCAGGTGCTCCACAACATTTATACAACAATCCGGACAATGAATTTGTTGCCCGTTTTATTGGCGGACACAATATTATTAAAAACGGTGACAACACCAGCTGCATACGAACTGATCGTATCAGACTAATTCCAGGCACCGATTGTCAGGTACAGCATGTCGAATTTCTCGGGCAAACAGTTCGAATAGCGCTGGACACTCCATATGGCGCACTGATCGCAGTCCGCCCGGAACAGGAATTTATAGCCAGGCCTTCTACGCCGGGAGATGCTGTTGGCATTCAGTGGGATATCCCTGATTTGCACAGCCTGCAAACCCCGGATACCCGACAGGCAACAGCCTCAGCGTGACCTATTACCCCACTTAACCATCAGACTAATCCACAGGAGCTATTACCATGTCAGAGAGTATTAATCGCGGTCGCCGCAAGCTATTGAAAACCACTGCCGGCGCTGCTGCCGCAACCGGCATTATCACCCACGCGCCGTACCTGATGTCGCAGGAAAAAAAGGTCCTGCGCTATCTGGGCACGGCGGTGAATCAGTCAGCTGAAATTGCCGCTAAAGCAAAAGAAGATCTGGGTATCACCATTGAGTATATCCCGGTCACTACCGACGAAGTCACCAAACGCATTATCACCCAGCCCAACAGTTTTGATCTGGTTGATACCGAGTATTTCAGCCTTAAGAAACTGGTGCCATCCGGCAACCTGCTGGGTATGGACGCCAAACGAATTAAGTTGTTTGACGAGATAACACCTGCTTTTACCAAGGGCGAAATCGGTGGTAAGAAAATTGGTGATCAGGGCACAGCCCCCAAGAAGGTGTTTTACCTCAAAGGACAGAAATCAACTGAATTTTCTGCAGACCCCACCGATTGGGTCACGTTGATTCCAACCGTATACAACGCCGACACTCTGGGTATCCGGCCAGACCTGATCGGTCGCCCGATCAAAAACTGGTCTGAATTGCTCAACCCTGAATTTAAAGGCAAGGCATCAATTTTGAACATTCCATCCATCGGTATTATGGATGCAGCAATGGTCATTGAGTCTATGGGTGAATACACCTACCCGGACAAAGGCAACATGACCAAAGAAGAAATCGACATGACCATGAAAGTCATGACTGAAGCCAAAAAAGCCGGCCAGTTCAGAGCGTTCTGGTCTGACTTCAACGAGAGCGTTAACCTGATGGCTTCAGGCGAAACCGTTATTCAGTCCATGTGGTCTCCTGCCATCACAGCAGTACGATCCAAGGGTATTGATTGCGTTTATCAGCCACTGGAAGAAGGTTACCGCGCCTGGGCTGCCGGCTTCGCGCTTCCATCTACTATTAAAGATGACAAAGCTGATCTGGCCTATGAGTTTATCAATTGGTTCCTGTCTGGCTGGGCCGGTGCACATCTGAATCGTCAGGGTTACTACTCAGCGGTACTGTCAACAGCACAAAACAATATGGAAGCTTATGAGTGGGATTACTGGATGATGGGTAAGCCTGCAGCGCAGGATATCATGTCACCGTCAGGTCAAAAGCTTGCATCCACCGGCGAGATACGTGACGGTGGTTCCTACGAGGAGCGTATGGGTGGTGTTGCCTGCTGGAACGCAGTGATGGATGAAAACAAATACATGGTACGCAAATGGAATGAGTTCATCGCTGCCTGATCTGTTTCGCGGCTGATCCTCTTTAGCCTTAAACATCAGCCTGATAATAGCGGCCTGCCCTGAAAATAGTCGCATGATAAGGGCCGTTAAACCTGCTGTATCGACAAGCGCCTGAGGCGCTTGTCGTTTTTTCGATCTATTCCGGAGGTCAACTGCACACTTTCAACGGTATACTTTCAGCTAACAAATCGTTGCCACGAAAGCGGTTTACAGACAGTCCTGCATTTATCGATCAGCGGCATTGCTTTTATTAACAGTCGCAGACACATTTGATACGCTGCAAATTGTGACCGGGTAGTTTAGAATCGATTACTTGTGCTCTTTAGTGGTGTGCAGTTTCCAATGACTTGCCAGCGTAACCAACTATGTCAATAAAAAACCGGGCGGTACCCTATTTACTCGCCGCACCCTATGCGCTGGTATTTGCATTCTTTTTCCTGATTCCCCTGATCCTTGTCGTTGTCGTCAGCTTCTGGGACTACACAGAATATTCAATAATTCCCGATTTCATCACCACTAACTATACTGACGCATTTTATGGTTGCATTAGCAAACTGCCTGAGCTCTGCACGGCGTTTGCCACTTATATTTCGACATTCAAGTTTGTATTTCTTACCTGGATACTCACTTTAATAATTGGTTTTGCAGTCGCCTACTATCTGGCATTTTGCATCAATACACTGTCCATCCAGATTGCGCTATTTCTGTTATGTACCATACCGTTCTGGACCTCGAATGTAATCCGCATGATTTCATGGATTCCGCTGCTTGGTCGCAACGGCCTGGTTAATCAGACCCTGCAATCACTGGGCCTCACTACGGAACCTGTAGACTGGTTACTGTACTCGGGCTTTTCGGTCACTCTGGCATTCGTTCATCTCTACACGTTGTTTATGGTGGTTCCGATTTTCAACTCAATGATGAGAATTGATCGCTCCGTGCTGGAAGCGGCCTATGATGCCGGTGCCTCCGGCTGGCAAACCCTGTGGAATGTTATTATTCCGCTGTGCAAACCCGGAATCGCCATCGGGTCAATTTTCGTGATCACGATTGTCATGGGTGATTTCATCACCATCGGCGTTATGGGCGGACAACAGATTGCCTCTATCGGCAAGATCATTCAGGTGGAAATGAGCTACCTGCAATTTCCGTCAGCAGCTGCCAATGCGGTTATCTTACTGGCACTGACACTACTGATCATTGTAGCGATGACACGCATTGTTGATGTAAGGCGGGAACTATAGTGGCGAGTCGATCCACAAAAATATGGCTGGGTATTTTCTTCGCATTGTTTATCGCGTTCCTCTACGGCCCGATGCTGACAATATTCGTCTTGTCCTTCCAGGGACCCCAGGGCGGCCTGACCTTTCCAATGAACGGTTTTTCCACACACTGGTTTCAAACATTGTGGGAAGGTATGGGCGTGGTCGATATCGGTCGCGCTTTCAGACGCTCTATTGCACTTGGTCTTGTAGTGATGGTAATTACCGTCGTGCTGGGTCTGATGGCAGGGTTGGCGTTTAGAAAACCATTTAAAGGTTCCGGGGCGTTGTTCTACATCACCGTGGCCAGTCTTATTGTTCCATCTATCGTTGTCAGTCTGGGAGTGGCGCTACAATTCAGACTAATGGATGAAGCCCTGAAAGCATTCGGACAAAAACATGAGATTGAGTGGATCGTTCAGGAATTCACTACCACCATGGGTCTGTTTTCTTCGGGCATGGGGGCACAACTCACCTGGACACTGCCCTTCGGATTATTAATCATGTTTGCGGTGTTCAATCGTTTTGACCCGTCGTATGAAGAGGCAGCGCGCGACCTTGGCGCGGGCCCCTGGGCAACCTTTCGCGAAGCAGTGTTGCCTATCATCGCCCCGTCTCTGGTAGGGGTTGCGCTGTTCGGCTTTACTCTCAGCTATGATGAGCTGGCCCGCTCGTCGCAGGCCATTGGCGGGCTCAACACGCTGCCTCTGGAACTGCGGGGTCTGACTACTACTGTTACCGATCCTAGTATTTATGCACTTGGCACCCTGACCACCGCGGTGAGCTTTGTTGTCATTGCAATTTCGCTGCTGGTCGCCTGGCTTATCAGACGCCGGCGTCTGGGACACGGCAGCGATGCAGGTAAAGGGCTTGTATGACGAACAATAAGTTGTAAAGTCACCTTTTTGTCAAGTGTCGCTACTTACTTCAATTCCGTCTAACTTGGTGCTAGTATCGAATCAGGCAAATCGGGAAGAGGAAATGGAGAACGTATATCAACTACGTCGCGGCTCGCGCCGCAAGCACAGCGAACGCTTGCATCGAAAATACCGTCTTAAGGGTTACACACCGGTATTTTTGTCCGTAGTGGCCATGGTAACAGCCGTATACTTAGGCTCAAAATTTGTTCAGATGCTGGCGCAGGCTGTGACTGACATTTTGAGTGTGAATATATAATACAAATCCACCATTTTGCGTTGCACCCACAAGCGCAAATTGGCATGACATGCACTTAACGTTGCTCTAACACCAGAGCCCCAAAAGCCTTAAGTGCATTGATGGCACATGCGCTTGTAGCCAACAAGCTGCAACCAGGTTGCAACAGTAATGGCCATCGTTATGAGCAGTCAATAAGATAGTGACTGGTATTTAAACTACCTGCCTGGGCCTGTCGCCATTGCCAATCCATTATTGTCGCTAGACAAATACCCGATCATAATCTGAAACCAACAAATGCAATGGCTCGACATCTTCATCAATTGTCGAGAACCGACCAATGGGCTCCCGAAAGACATTGTCGGTCACATCATCATTAACCGTCGATACCTCACCGATTAACACATCGGCACCCTCACCCCAAAAGGAATGCCAGTTGCCCGGCATCAGGGTGACACTTTCACCGGGGTTAAGTCGCAATTTAGCACCGGCAGGCTGTGTTCGGGCCACCCCGTCGGTCATCACCGTAACATCTGTGGTTTCATCGACGCTGCCGTCTTCCTTAGAATTGAATAACTCCAGTACCAGAGTGCCACCACCGCGATTTATAATGTCTTCCGCTTTAATGATGTGCCGATGCATGGGAGATAATTGATCGGCTTTGGAAATCATGATTTTTTCGGCATAGCACATACCACCACCACGGGCCAGATCCTGCTGTGATCCATTGCGTACTGTAAACAGGAAAAGCCCCATTGCTTCGTATTTACCCTGACCAAAATCGGTAATGTCCCATCCCAATCTGGCGCTTAGAATGCCATCGATATCGGCACGTCTGGCCAGCATCTCATCTGGTGTCCAATACGCAAAGGGCGGCAGGATAAAACCAAACGAACGAATAAATTCATCGGCGTCTGACATTATCCGGTTTATTTCAGAGCGTTTCATTGCATTTATTCTCCGTTATTGTAGATATAGTTTATCGAATTGCCTTGCCATCGGCACCAAATACATGCACAGCAGATTCATCAAACCGCAACCCTACCGTTTGCCCTTTTAGTTCTTTCAC
>CAKZVB010000307.1 GCA_937922015.1 uncultured Granulosicoccaceae bacterium | reverse complement strand
CGAAGATCACTGGCTATATATGACACAGAATTTTGAAAGCAGCTTTAAGACGCTGGTGGGTGCTATTCACGCACTGAGAGAGGCGTGCAAAAATCTGGGTTACCAGCGAATCCCGGGAAGGTCAGCCAGTGAGGCGTTATTCTGAAGTCTCCTGTATAGCCTGGCATTGATCACAGCACTGTTGCTTATCGGTAGCAATACGATCGACACTGCCATTTCATAGGTAGATTTCCTCAAATAACCTGGAAAAAGGTAGCTGATCAAAAATCGGTTAGATGAGTTGTGCGAATTCGGTAGATACATCGCATAGCTTTTTGGATATTGGTGTTTTTTTTTGAGGTTACTGCTGTGAAAACTCAATTGGGAATCGAAATAATTTGAATGGCGAATTGGTGGTGGATGAAATGGGTTCCGGTTTAATTTGCTTATAGTTGGATGAAATGGTTGTCCGGTTTAATTTGGGGTGTCCGGTTTAATTTGCTGCCACTGAAGTGAATATTCACTCGCGTAGCAGGCTGCCGAATCCAGAGGTAGTACCAACTGGCAACGACATAGGCGTCCATTTGTAGACGGGTTGCGCAATGCTTGCTCCACTTGGCGATCTAAGAGTCGTAGCCACTGGTGGAGTACCGGCGATTCGCGACCTACCAAAACGATCATCCACTCGAGTCCCCGCCACGATTGTTGATCCGCTGACGGCCACTGAAGATCCGGACAATCGCAGATCACCTGTTTACGGAGTTTGATAAAGAGGGTCGTTTAAGGATTGCTGCACCTCAATCCCCTCAATCCCCTCAATCCCGTCATTCCCGTCATTCCCGTCGATCCGGAAATAGGCTTGCGCCTGATCCGTCGCGAATAAGTCGTCTGAGAAGATATTTGAGGCAAGCTGGTTTTGATTGTCGCTTTACAAAACACCGCTTGAGGCAGAATGTACAATATGACAAAATGGACAGTAGTTGAAACGCGACACGCCCCATCGCTTTTGTGCGACAAGGGCGAATTGTGATACGGAATGTTTATAAATTACATTGGAATTTTTAAGGACATACTAATTGATCTCGTTAGTATGTACTTCTTCGCCTACCTGATACTTTACAGACGCTACGGCAACAAAGAACTATTTGTCACTTGCACGCTATTTAACATCGCTTTGATGCTGGTTGTGATGTCCATCGTACGTACAGATTTTAATCTTGCAGTAGGCTTTGGCCTTTTTGCATTACTCTCACTCATTACTGTACGAAGTGCTCCCTTCAGTATGACTGAGATGGCACACTTCTTCGGATGCATCGCACTCGCGGTGGTAAACGGTTCTGGCATTACTGACGATGTATTTATATTGCTATGCAATTTTCTAGTAGTGGCTTGTGCATTTCTACTTAGCACTTGGGCGACAAATCTACCGGCCAACATAGGTATCGGAAAACAAGTCGGCACTTTATCATTATTGCTTGAACACATTGATATGGACGCTACCTCCAATCCGGACTTGATGAAGGAGAAACTTTCAGCTGCGTATAGCCTAAACATACTGAGTTATCGACTGCTTGAAATTGATCATATTCGAGATTCAATGAAAATCGAAGTTGTATACCAGACGTCAAGTTCCAACGCTCTATCAGAGGCAGGAATCGAGAAAAAAATCAATCGAGCTACAAACACCTGAATGAGTGACCTTCGATGGATGCATTAAACATCGTAACGCCAGAATATTTTTTTAACTCGATTTCCCTGGAGGAAACAATGAAGACCTCCGAGTTATTGACGCGTGTGGACAACAAATACCTGGTCAATACTAACCAGTTTGAGTCTATCTTCTCCTTAGTAACCAATAAGTATCGCTTGCTCACTATTGAAGGTGTAAATAATTTCGGTTATCGGTCACGTTATTTCGATAGTGAATACACATCGTACCTGGATCATCACAAGGGTAAAAGAAACCGCTTTAAAATACGCCTGCGGGAATACGTAGACAGTGGAAATTTGTTTCTGGAGTTGAAGCTGAAGGGCACTAGAGGTCAAACAGTAAAGTTTAGGGAGCCCTGCTCCACTTTTAACATACATCAACTTGACCAACACATGCCATATTACTTCATAGCGAAAAAATGGTACGAAGAAAAATATTGCAGCACATTTCCAGAAACCCTTACATCAACGCTTATCATCTACTACTCACGCTTCGCACTCGTATCAAATGCCAGTCAAGAACGAGTTACCGTCGATACTAACATAGTATTTCAAGATGCAATTAGCGGGTCGCAATGGCGCTTGTCTGGCGATGTATCAATAGTTGAAACGAAAACTGCAAAGGGCGCCGGAACAATGGACGCGTTACTCAAAAAACGAGGCTATCGACAAGCCTCAAAGTGTTCAAAATACTGTGTGGGTCTGGCTCTGGGCAACCATGGGCTAAAGAAGAATCGATTTTTACCAGTCATTAGAAGTATTAGAAACACCAGCCTGATGACCTAGAACTAAATTGCTCTCACTATCAATTTTCAGGGATTTGAATAAAGTGAATAAACACTCATTCTTATTTTTCTCATTAGTTGCAGCATTTGGGCTTGTACTTTTTTTATTCTCGACTATCAATGGATTTACCAGCAAGAACGCAATTGTTGTCTCCAGAGGGTTAACAATAAAAGCGACTATTGATGGCATTGTCAAAGCGACATCACCAGATGTGGGCACACGAATCACAACAGGTGCAGCACTGGTGACTATTGAGAATACGCGTATGGATCAAAGTACAATTTATGAGCTCCGAGCTGAGCTGGAAGCAAATACACGCCGTCATGAACTCATCTCAAATCACATCAAGGACTCCAGTCTTCTGGTGGCTCAATACGCACAAAAATCCAGTTCCTACACCGACTGGTACACCCAGGACCTTCGTTATACCCACCAACAACAAAAGCTTAAGCTCAGTACTGCACAGGAAGAATCAAAGCTAAGTGAAGCTGCTGCAAGCAGAGGAATATTGTTATCACAATCCGGCCACATAGTTCAAAGAGATCTGGATCGACTCGAACGGAATGCATTTATCGATAAAAACAAAGTAGAGCTTATAAAGAGAGAAATAGCACAGATCGAAAACAGGCTGAATATTCTGTCAAGTAAAGGATTCATTTTTAGCAGTGACGGAAATGCAGATTATTGGACACGTATGACCGACGAGCTCCAACTTGACCTCATGAGTCAAAAAAATAGTATGCTGGATCTGGAGTTAACTATCGAAAAACTTAACCGGCGCCTTGAATGGGAAAGCAGGAATATCGCCAACGAATCCAGAGAAATACATCACTCCCCTTTCGAAGGTGTTATTAACGCTGTTTTTTCTTCGAAGGGTGATCTGGTTACTGCCGAAACCCCACTCTTGCAAATACTCGACTGCGCTAATCCAATCGCAATTGTATCGGTCAAGGAAAGTTCACTTGGCAATTTTTCAGTTGGGCAACGGGCCACCATAACGCCAATCGACACAAGCCAAACTTATCACGGATACGTTCAATACATCAGCAATGGCCCACTGATAAGCCAGGACATCAGTCTCGCCATACCCTCGGACGTCTCACAGGACGGTAGTAAAATTATTGTAGCGTTTGATCGAGACCCGGATATTAATATTAACAAGTCATGTGATGCAGCCAGGAGAGCAGTGGTATCAATAGATACCAATGGTGTTCTTCAACGCCATGTATCTGGGTTAAAGTCAATCCTGTCCAGAGTATTTGTCAACCAAACCCCAGAGATTACTAACAATACAGCTGAGACGCCGGACATTGCAGATAATTCTTCTGAGCCTGGTGCTGGCTACACGAATGAAAAGTTACAGCCGGTTGTTAACTTCCCGGTTCAAGCTAAAGAAGTAGTAGAGCCAGCTACTGCCAC
Source organism: uncultured Granulosicoccaceae bacterium (assembly GCA_937922015.1). Lineage (GTDB taxonomy): Bacteria > Pseudomonadota > Gammaproteobacteria > Granulosicoccales > Granulosicoccaceae. Next base: position 1,297 of record CAKZVB010000307.1, on the reverse strand, counting down.
TGATGCACGTGGACAGCTGAAAACGATCCTTGCTTCCCTGAGATCAAAGGAGCGAGTGTACAATCTGAACACCACCGTAAATCCAGGGAATGTTCTGGATATACCCAGCCATTCAACTGAAGAACGACACCAGGATGCCGAATGGGTACTATCCCAGCCAGGAACTCACTACACAATTCAAGTAGGCACAACCACTAATCGAAAATTTTTGCGTAAATTCGCAAACAGCTTACCCGGCGACCAGCCCGTAGCTGTTTTTGCACAACACTTAAACCGTTCCAATATGGAAGTGTACGCTCTGATCTATGGGTCATTTCAAAGTTATGAACTGGCCAACAGCGCACTCACCCAATTAAACCAGTCCGCGCGACGCTATGGCGCTTACACCCGATCATTCAACGCTATTAATAGTGAACTAGAAAAACTGAATACAGTGACAGCCCAAAAATAGAAAGAAAATAGAAAGGACAGGCATTCAAAAAAACGGAAAAGGGGTGGAATGCAGGGCAAAAGTCTTTCAATTCATAAATGAATTTGCCGTATGACATGGCGATTGGAAGATAAGGGCGATAATGGCACCGGATCTGTTGATTCTCTGTTGTTGATCCAACTAGCCGGGCACAGTCATTTCTCCGGGCTCGGCTTAGATGGCTATGACCAGGAAGACTGGAATGATTGGGATAGGCAGCTAGTGCGAAAAAAAAATTCCAAACGATAAGTTGCAGCCGGACGGTGTACTTAGCGTTAGAACCTGAAACGGGGTAATCGTGGTTAAGTTCTGGTCTGTAATTGTTTCCGGAATACTAATGTTAGCCGTCATTGCGGGACTGGTTTGTTATACGCATTCGTTGTCCATACCAGGAACCAGCATATATTATGATGGCGTGACAGATGAATGCTATTGCTTTCAAAGCCCAAGTCTATCCAGCCTTGGAGATAAGAAGGCAGAAAAAATGGTTGAAGTGTTGCAAGAGTGGAAGGGTCTGACAGAAACATACACTCAAATGGCCCTTGCTGCGCTTCTGGCTCCATTGATATTCTTACGTACTATACTGGGTGGTGGTGAAGTTAAAAGATATTTAGAAGAGGCTAATGCATTTCCGGTACTCTCGTTTCTGACATTAAGCGCTTCGGTACTCACCAGTATGTCACATCAAATAGCTGCTACTAGAAAAATCTCAGACTTAAAGATCAATGAGAGTTTTGAGCTTAATGTCCCGTTCGGAACAGTTTCTCCCGATCCCAGGTTTCTGTTTAAACTATTTGTCGCATACTTCGCTGTAGGTATTTTTCTATT
>CAKZVB010000306.1 GCA_937922015.1 uncultured Granulosicoccaceae bacterium | reverse complement strand
CCTGCGACACCTGCTGAGCAATCTGCACCGCTGAGTTCTGCTGTGGCGCATCCAAAGGCAGCGTGTGCGAGGAAATTCGCCAGCGGAATATCTTGCGTTGTCGCGCCGATAAAGTTTTGACCGTCTGCTCTCAGGAGACCGAGTGCTTCGGAGGCGAAGGCTGATTTGAACCCATCTTCGAAGTTGGTGCCATAGACGGCGGAATTGACGGCGGCGGATGAGCCTGCGTTGATGCCGCCTCTGGCGAGGTTGGCGACAGAAAGGTTACCATTGCCAAAGCCGAGGATTAATTCACTAGGTACAGCTAAAGGCTGAGCAAACGCTTTAACCAAGCCTAAAGATGAGAATGCCATAACAAAAAACAGGCGTAATATGTAATACATATATCCCATTATTGATCTCAATATACTGCGTATTTTAGAATGTAAGCCAAACGTTCCGCAGGAATCTGTCTTTTGGCACTCGAAAACAATTTGGAAAGGCCGACTAACTGATCCGCTCTATAATAAATCTCAGGCCCCAAATCTCTTTTATCTCCATCAATTTCTGTCAGCACAAAAAAAGCGGTAGGATCGGTGTAAACTTCCGATACGTCCTTATTCGTAAAAACACTTACCCCGGCAATAACGCTGGAGAACTGAACCTCTAAACGGTATAGTTTGGATCCAATACGAAGTATAGATGTAGTGTTTCCACTTCGGTCCATTGCGACATATCTATCATCAATGAGACGAACATCTCCAGTGATTGGAAGTAATTCAGCTTGAGTAAGGTCGACGTTCTGAAGATATCTTCCGTTACTATTATCACGCAAAAAGGTATTCATAGGTTTATTGTTCATATGTACACGCGGCCCAATTTACGCAACCCATATTTGGTTGGAGTAAATCGGAAAGGGGCGTTGGTTTAGTGACGGTAATTGAATTTTGTAACGGATGAACAGGATTTACAAAAAATGGATTATCGGGTTCCGTTAATACATAATTCGGCACTTCCGAACCAGGCAAGTACGTTCTCGAACCATCAGTCGCATTATTAAGTCTGTTCTGTAGTTGCATCCCACCTGTAACATCCCCGCTTTCAATTAATTGCCCAGCGGTATCATTCAGTCCTCTGTTGTGTCCGACCGGTATGGTTAATGAAGTACCTTCAGGGACGATTGTTGTTGGAAGAGTTCCATCTGAATTTATACCTATGCCACCATGTCCTGCGAATGACTGACCGTCTCCTATCAGCCCTGTATTAACTGTTCCAGTGCCGATATCATCGCCACCACGTGTTGCAGGGTTCCCGAGACCATCAACTTTCCGACCCGGCAGCAGAAGTTTTAGCCCTTTTCCAGCCACATCTCCAGCAACTGGGACAATGCCCAATGCCGCAGCACCACAAGCTCCTAATTGTGTATCGAGCTCGCGTAAATTACCTCTCGTGAGATAGTTATTTTTGAAGGCTGTATTTGGTAGGTGTTTGTGGCTGTTACGTTTTTGCCCTTTCCGCCAGAGACGAGGTAGCCTGTGCCGATGAAGATGGCACCCAAGTTACGGGTTTGAGTTTGCTTCCACTGGTCGTAGTCAGGAACAGAATAGGCAAATACTGCTTCTATCGTTCAAAACGAAAATGCTAACAGCGCAAAAATTCCGCAGATATATGTACGCATTCGTTGGCTCACAACATTTAATATACTAAATTTCATAGAGTAGAAAAAATCTCGATTATGTGCTTTCTCAGTTTCAGCTTATACTTCAATGTCTACTAGATAGATCGTTTAAAAGCTTTTAAAATGGAAGCCTTATTCATAGTGGGTGCTTGAAAAAGTCCTAAAAACTTTTCTTCATGATTTGCGAGCGAATGCCTATTATTTCTAATAAAAAACTTCCATCCATCCAGCTTTTTGGCGTCAATAAAAACTACATTTTTGTTTCCTGACATTTCAAACTTAAATTCCAGTTTCCCTTCTTGATCAGAAAGAACGTCGGCAAGCCCCCCTGCATAACGGACAGAGAATTTTTGGTTGTTTACTTCAATATATATCAAAACTGATCCACCATCTCGGACCAACTCCGGACCTCCCGACAATATAGCATTCTTAAAATCCAGATCCTTTATCATGGCTTAATACCCCCAGTATTTGGCGTTGTCGCTGAACTGCCGAACACAGTAGTACACGTAGCCAAATTCATACATCCCATATTTGGCTTTAGTAAATCCGAAAGCGGTGTTGGTGTTTCAACTGTTATTGAATTCGGTATTGGGTTAATAGGCTTATTACCAAAATCAGGCTGCAAAATTACATAGTTAGGGACTTCAGAACCAGAGAGATAGGTTGTTGATCCTGTTGTACTCCCCGGAACCAATTCTTCTTGGAGCTTCATGCCTCCTGAAACGTCACCAGTTTCGATTAACTGGCCAGCGCGGTCCATCAAGGGCTGATTGGGGCCGACAGGTACTGTGAGTGAAGTTCCTTCAGGAACAGTTGTTGTGGGTAAATTGTCGAATTCAGTTGGTTGAATCCCTCCATGTCCTGCGAATGACTGACCGTCTCCTATCAGCCCTGTGTTAACTGTTCCAGTGCCGATATCTTCGCCACCACGTGTTGCAGGGTCCCCAAGATCATCAACTTTCCGACCCGGCAGCAGAAGTTTTAGCCCTTTTCCAGCCACATCACCAGCAACTGGGACAATGCCCAATGCCGCAGCGCCACAAGAGCCAAAACCAGGCTCATCGATACACTCGTAAAAGCCTTTCACATCACCAGCACCAGGCGTAAAGTCTACCATAAGCCCAAGGGTGCCAGTGTCTTCAGGATAATGCTCTACCGCATGAGCAATGCCGATATCCAAGCTCATATTACCGGCAAGATGAGGCGCGCTCGCTTGGAAATTCGTTAATTCACGATCAACATCAAATACTGCTATCAAACCGCCATGATTACTTTGAAATTTAGCATAGTCTGCCGCAGCTTGTTCAATTTGAACGCGGTGTTCGCTCACGCATTCTTGTGTCGTACA
>CAKZVB010000305.1 GCA_937922015.1 uncultured Granulosicoccaceae bacterium | reverse complement strand
TGGGCGCACCGTCAGGGCGCGTTCGCAGTAGCAGAGGTTCTGCCGCGCAGGCTCCTAGGCCATTTAACACGGGAAATTACCCAGCATGAATGCATTACACATCCAGGCGATCGTAACGCTGCCTTTGTGCTCCGTGTGCTCTGTAGTTATGCGATCATGAGTGAGCGAACCCCCTATCAGATGGCTTCGCGCCAGTTGCTTCGCGGCACTATTTTTGACGCCGCGCGAGAATTGCTTAGACAACGACTCTGGTCCGCTGTGTCCATGGCCCAGATTGCCAAACAGGCCAATGTAAGCCGGCAGACTGTCTACAATGAGTTTGGATCCCGTGAAGGATTTCTACAGGCTTATATCATCGACGATGCCAACCGCCTGCTAAACATCGTCGGCACCGCGATGATACAAGGTGACAGCGAGCCATCGCAGATGATCGAGCGGGCTTTTCTGGCTTTTCTCGAGGCAGTAAAGGCTGACCCGCTGCCAATTAAAGACACTGAAAACGGTCCGGATCAGGGAAGTGTGTTACGCATGCTGACTTACGGTGGAGCACCGCTGCTCGAGGCGGCAACCACCGGACTTAGTGACTCGCTACAGCAAGTATGGCCGAACGTCGCCAAAGATGACTGTCGGTTATTCTGCGAACAACTTGTACGCTTGTCACTAAGCCACTCTGTATTATCAGATGGTCGTGCGGGTAACGAGGTCGCAGCAGATGTCGCACGCTTTCTAACCCCTATTGCCAATGCGATGCTGCACAAAGAGTCACAGGCACAGATCGGCATAGGGTAATTGCTGAAGATGTCGATCGGGTTATTGCCAGTGTGGCTACCAGCATTGAAACCAAAAGACCGGCCTTTGGTAACATCACCAAAGACATTAGGGCCTTCAGGTAATCTGCCGGGCCGTTAAACACAAGCCAGATAAATAACGTGCATCGACCCTTTTGTTCCATGCGCTCTGACGTGTTGCTCCTTCACCCTGAAGCCACATTTATACAGTCTGGCCAGAAACGGCTTATCTGCACTCGCTGACCAGTAAGCGACAACCCCTCCCGGGTTCAGCGCTTTCATAGTGGCCAGCAACCCTTCAAAGCTATACAACCAGTTATTGGTTTCTGTGGTCAGCCCCTCCGGACCGTTATCTACGTCAAGGGCTATGACATCAAATGTCTTGTCATGTTGCTTTAACAATTGGGCGACATCTGCCAGTACCACGCGCGTGCGTGAGTCTTCCAGTGGCCTGCCGGCACGCTCACCCAGGGGTCCCATGTTCCATTCGATCACCTCGGGCACCAGTTCGGCAACGGTTACCGAGGCACTGTCGCCCACCGCTGATAGAATCGCCGCCAGCGTAAAACCCATTCCCAGGCCACCAACTAACACGGCTGCATTGTGCGGACTTTTTATTTCGGCGCAGGCCAGTCTGCCCAGTGCATCTTCAGAGCCGTGCTTACGGGTGCTCATTAGCTCACCGCCACCATTGGCCAGGCTGATCGTGAAATCGTCCTTACCCTGATAAAGCCTCATGACACCTGTGCTATGTGGAATGGCTGCTTCTCCTATAAGAACGGGGCGTTTCATTAAACGGTATGCCTGCTGATTAGTTGCGGGATAATCGGTGATTACATTCTTTGATTACGGAGGCTTTGTGTTTTGCCTTTAAGCGCTGCCGCAGCTATAGATGCCGGATTATGCTATTTCTTTGTGTAATGGTCAGGTAACTGCCCGGTAAGGCTGTTTTTCTGCACCCTGGTTGCTAATAATTCGGCAGGTAGTAATTCGGGCCACAATTTATCAGTTGACTTATCCGTCGCATCTCTGTTTATCTGTGTCCTGGCACGATCTTCTATACAATTGTGCAGTTGTTTCACAAAGTGCAGTACAAACCTCTTTTGTTCAGGTGTCATTACAGGTCCTTTAATGAACGACTGATATTGTACTGTGATTATATACAGTAACCGGGGGAAATCACAGCACCTCAACATTACACCACCTTCCCGGACTGTCATATGCACCGGGATTACGCTCAACCTGGAACAACCCTCCCCCGAGATCATCATGCCCTCAGATACCTCCAGCACACCCCGGTGGCAATACACCAGCGCTTATTTACTGGGCGCGTTGTTTTTTCTCTACGCATTTGTGCAACGGGTTTCCCCCAGTGTAATGACAGCCGAGCTTATGCGTGACTTTTCAGCAGGCGCCGCTGGTATCGGACTGCTATCCGGTGCCTATTTGTATACTTATGCGTTGATGCAATTACCCGTGGGCGTGCTGATTGATCGCTTCGGACCGCGCAAACTCATGAGCGGGGCGGCGTTGATCTGCGCGGTAGCAAGTATCGGTTTTGCCTTCAGTAACCACTTTCTGTTTGCCTTTGTCAATCGAGCGATTATCGGCGGTGCCGTCGCGTTTTCTTTTGTCGGCACTTTATCGGTCGCCTCTACCTTTTTTAAGCCGTCAGGCTTTTCGATATTAACCGGATTGCTGATTGCCACGGGTATGGTTGGCGCTATTACCGGTCAGGCTCCTTTAAAACTACTTGTAGACCAGGTGGGCTGGCGCTTCACACTTGAGCTTCTGGCGGCCATTGCGCTGGTGCTGGCAGTGCTGCTTTATTACATCGTGCCAAAACGTTCGACACAACTAAAACAGGCGCTTGAGCAAAAGAAAACGTCATCAATGCTGACCGGGTTGACCGTTGTGGTTCGCAACCCGCAAAGCTGGTTCAGCGCCGGTGCAGGGTTTGGCCTCACCACCACCATGCTGTCTTTCTCCGGACTCTGGGCGGTTCCCTGGATGGTCAGTACAAAAGGTATGCAGGTAACTGAAGCCGCTGCTGTATCTTCAACGCTGTTCTTCGGTATGATGCTTGGCGCCCCGTTAATGGGCTGGCTGACCGGTGTGATTGGCAGACGCAAACCAATCCTTATTTCTGGCAGCTTGCTTTGTCTTGTCACTATTGTGTTTATTGTTTATACGGACAACCAGTCCATCGAATTACTAACCGGTTTATTTTTCTGCGCCGGAATGGGGGCCGGTGCGATGGTCGCAAGCTTTGGAATCTGCAGAGAGTGGAACCAGCCCAGATATAACGCTACTTCCCTGGGGCTGGTTAATATGTGCGTGGTCGGGTCAGGCGCAATTATGCAACCGGTGATCGGCGCGTTGCTGGATTATCATTGGGATGGAAAATTGATCGATGGGGCCAGAGTCTATAGCGCAAATAATTTCAATTTCGCACTGGCAACGCTGGTAGTCAGTAGCCTTATTGCGCTGCTGTGTTCTATCCTGGTCAAAGAGACTTATTGTAAACAGCAAGTGCATGATGATGCCTGATCAGGACAAATAACACCGGGGTCGCGTAAGCCGCCCGGCTGCACCGGGGTTATCGGGTTAATTCAAAATAACTCTCTGCATACCAGCTACCCATTAAGCGAAGTCCGGCTGCGGTAAAATGACTACCGGGTGTTGTTGTCGCCGGCAAACCGAATCCATCAACACAGGCAGTCTGTGGATCATCGTCCGAATTCAAGGCATTCAAATGCCTGTTGACTCCTTCGGCACGAATGGTCTCGCCACAAATAAACGGCTCTGCGCTGGTGTACCAGTTTTCGCTGCGAAAGTTGCTAATCAATTGAGCCAGCTTGACCGGATAATAATCAACAGGCGCCGGCTGAGCGACGTCAGGGTCAGAAGTACCTTCGAACAGCCAGTCGGTCTCCCCCTGATGCCAGAGGATGCCGTCAATGGCTGACTTGTGGGGCAACTGATTGATGGCTTCAGCCACCTTTTGTTGTACTCGAACCATGCCGTTTGAACCTGGATTCCAGTGCTCAATACCCTCACCGGGCTCGGCCACCAGTATAAAGCCCACCACTCTGTTCGGATCCAGTTCAGCCAGACGCCTGCCAAAGTGCAGCGCCAGGTTATTGTAGACAAAACCCGGGTGAGCATCTTCAATACCCGGGCCTGGGTACGAGTTTCTGTCCCAGGTCTGGTAGAGCTGTGCTACCTGCCAGCCTTCACTGGTAAATGCAAAAACTCGCGCGTGAGGGACATCG
>CAKZVB010000304.1 GCA_937922015.1 uncultured Granulosicoccaceae bacterium | reverse complement strand
AAGGCACGGAGCGATTAGATTTACGGAGACAGATTGGTTGTCCGCGGATGTGCGTGTCACGTTTGATGGTAACGCCAACAATTCCGCCAACGGATGGTTCGATCATCAGAAATTAAGGCGAGATGTTTTAACAATCCTATCGGAAAATACAATGAACCTCGGTGTGATCGATAAAGGCACGATACTACACGAGTTTGGCCATGTGCTCGGATTTTCTCACGAGCAAAGTAATCCGCAAGCACCTTGGAACTTTAATAGTCCATACGCAGCTCAGCATTTCGCAGCAAGGAATGGTTGGGAGTTGGAACATGCAGAAAGGCAAGTAAGAATGATAAATGCAAGCAGCGACCCGTATATGTTGGTGGTAGATAACTTTTACGATCGTAAATCGGTAATGCATTACTCGATACCACTATATGCCTCCCTTAGTTCTGATCCTTCTCAGTTTATGGTTGTGCCCACGGACCAATGTGATAGTTCTGCAAGCACAACGAGGATTTGTATAGGTGAAAACAATGATTTGTCACCTGGCGATATCCGCGGAATTCAGGCGTTGTATCCGAAAGATGAATTGCTATTAGAGGAACTTCGAAATAAAGAGGCGGAATGGGCAGTGTATTCAAATGCGTTGGATGGAACAGCCCATGCGATATTATTCAACCAACTTTCTGCCAACCAACGAATTGAAATCCTTTCAAACTACCGAGATGATAAAAAACTAGAATATTCTGTAATAAGGGTAGACGCCGCAGACTTGGTAATTGACGAGTGCACTGGTTCGGGTGGTTTTTTTGGTTCATTTGGAGATTGGGTTGTCGAGGCTGTTGGCGCGTGTAATAAGATATTAATTGGGGAGGCTTATCGAGCGCGGATGCACTATGAAGGAAGATTGCTTTCACAAAGAACATTTACTGTTAAAGGGAGACAGAACATATCGATAAGAATATTTGAAAGTTCTTTTCAAGCCGTTGGCTCAGCATTGCTGTGCTCGTCAGCAGAATGCCTCAGTCGTGCACTTACTGGGACAAATGATCCAATCAAGCCTATAAAAATATTCAGACCCGTAGGAAAATGATTGGCGGTAACGCATGGTCGTTAGAGTGAAATTCTTACTGACCTTATTTGAATTGTATAAAACGCGTTGGTAGACGGGTAAACCTCTTCCACTGGAAATTCGACACTTGAGCGAGTATCAGTTTGAAATGTTCTCGCTGACGTGTCGGGTCGATCTGCATTTGTCAATAACCTGGCTCGGGCATAACTCTATTCGAAGCCAGGAGCTTATTCGAAAGTCAGCAATGTGCCCATTGCTGACGATCATTAATTCACATGGTTGTTATTGCGCTAATCGGAATGCCGATAATCTGATGTAACTCTTGATCTGCCCGTTGCACTGTTTGGAATTACTTTGGCGTTTGACCCTACCGCTGCACGAAAGAATGCGACAAAGCGCACACACTGCTCTTTGGGGTCCGCCCAGGCAGATAAGCACTGGTTCCTTTCGACTTCTTCGACAGGCGCAAGAGGTGCACGAAGGGGTATTCGCAACGATACTACCTTTGGTTATTACCGCCTAAGTGTAGAAGCCAGTTTCTTATTTCCGTCATTCTAATATCCGGTGCTAAATCTTTCCCGCGAACGCCAAGTTGATTAGCAGCATCAACATCTGAATCAGCGATTTCCAGCAACGCTGCCGTTTCCGAATTCTGCCAGATAGTGCCTGGAGCTCGCATAAGGTCCGCGATCCACGCTGTTGTAAATTCCGGGTGGTATTGCACACCCCAGAAATCAACTCCATCCTGTTCATAGGTAAAGGACTGGATAGGTGAATGGTCGTTGCCTGATAAATGCATAGCTTTCTCGGGAAGTCTCTGTACCTCATCGCGATGTGCGCATGGTGCAGCGTATCCATCAACGCGACCTTCTAAAAGTGAGTGACTTTCCCCTTGACTAGTTCTGGTAATGTCGAGCGCCAGACCGACTTCCATACCGTTTGGAGAAACTCTGATACTGCCACCCAGTATAATTGCACCCATTTGCATTCCATTGCACGATGCCATTGTGGGAATTCCCTTTTTTAGTACGCTGGAGACAGCATCGCGCAATGGGCGCGCCTGTTCGGCATCCACTGACCAGGGCACCCCGGAACCTGTTAGAACAACTCCATCGATGTTTTCCAGTTGCTCATCCGTCACAGTAGCGCCATACGGAGCAACAACGTTACATTCAATATTGGCTTCTTGAAGTTTCAACGCTTTTTCATACATACCCGCTGGGCTGGTTCCAACGCGCCTTATCGCCTCTGCGACAAGAGTTTCTGTGTTTCCTTCCAGAATTAGTATTTTTTTCATAGTGCTGGCTCCGACTACCCGATTATGCGCATCCTCAATTTTCGGCAAAGTCTATTAAAGACCGGGCCTCCATGCGATAACCGGTCCATTCGCTAAGTGGTTTCGCACCAATTGATTCATAGAATCTGATAGCTGGCTCGTTCCAGTCCAGGACATTCCATTCAAACCTGCCGCAATTATTCTCGACCGCCAATTGCGCTAAATACTTTAGAAGCTTTTTGCCTGCACCACAGCCACGAAACTCAGGGCTCACATATAAATCTTCAAGGTATAATCCGTTTTTCCCCAGCCACGTTGAGAAATTTAAGAAATATACCGCAAATCCAATTGGCTTATCACCGGAAAGGCAAATAACTGCCTCTGTTGTTGTGTTTATGTCAAACAGGTTTTTCTCAATATCATCAACCGAAGCCGACACCTGATCCAGAGCTTTCTCGTAAGTTGCAAGTTCTTTAACAAAACTCAGGATAAGACTTGCGTCATCAATATTTGCTTTTCTGATTTTTACTTCCGACATTCCTTTCTCCAATTTCTTATTGTCTTTATCATGGCTGTTGGATTAACTTTTGTTGAAGAAGCGTTGCTCGCCACTGTTGGCGATTGTCCGGTTGCATAGCGCATAAAGGAGATCTGAATACTTCACTGATTTCACCCATCATGGCTAACGCTGTTTTCACAGGAATAGGGTTGGATTCAATAAAACAACCTTCTGTTAGCGGTAGTAAATCGTAATGAAGGTGCCGGGCTGTAACAAAATCATTGGCAAGCGAGTTGTCCACCAAAGATTTCACTTTCTTCGGTGCAAGATTAGCAACGGTTGATATAACACCATCGCCACCAAGGCACATCAACGCAAAATTTAGATGATCGCATCCAGACAACACAAGAAAATCATCGGGTGATTGCTGGATCACGGAGGTAATTTGTTCGATATTGTCACTCGATTCTTTAACACCAACGATGTTTGGCACGCTAGCCAGTCGCAGCAGGGTATTGGTATCAACATTCACTGCGGTTCTGGCGGCAACGTTGTACACGAGCATCGGCAACGGAATAGCTTCTGCAATTTCCCGATAATGCTCATACAGTCCTTGTTGCGTTGGCTTATTGTAGTAAGGGCATACAACAAGAAGTCCATCTGCACCTAGTTGACGGGCATGATTAGCTTGCTGTATTGAAGTCCTCGTGTTGTTTCCACCGACCCCCGCAACCACAACCGCCCGTCCGTCGACAAGATCTACTGTGCGTTGTAAGAGTGTAGAGAACTCTTCTTCTCCTATCGTGGGGCTCTCACCCGTTGTGCCATGAACAACAATGCCCTCAACCTGAGCGTTTATAAGTCGTTCAAGTAGTACCTCCAATGCCGGGATATCGAGATCTTGTTTTATGGTAAACGGCGTGACAATTGGTACGTAGGTACCTCGGGGCAAGATAGTTAGATCGGGCACGTAAATCATCCTTATGAGTAGGTAATCGTAGGCTATTAGTGCGAAAACTGAATGGCAAATTTCTCAGAAAATAAATACAAATATAACAATATATGTTATATATGTAACAAATGATTAAAATTTCTGATGCCATAAAAGATATTGTCCAGGGCAACGCGTTCCTGGAGTTCGGTGTGTATCATCAGTTATTCAACTTGACTCAACTCGCCCGTTACCTACAGCCATTTGTAGCTGCCCGTACTAAAAAGGAAGTCAGCGTCAGTGCGATTACTATGGCCATGTCACGTCTGGGACCGCAGCTTGTCTCCAATACGCCAGAACCATCTCATTTCCTATTGGAGAAGGTTCATATAACTACCGGTTTGTGTACTGCCACTTTCCAGCGCAGTATCGAGGCACATCGAGCAATAAACAAATTGCACATAGATATGCAAAAGAAGAATACGTTTTGCAGCGTCTCCGAGGGGATGATGGAAATCACAGTTATTGTGGAATGCCGTTTCGAACAGAAATTACATTCCATACCTAATGTTAAGCCGGTCTTTTCCCACCCTCGACTGGCGTCTGTAGAAATTCTCTTTGGCAGTAGTTACACAGATACGCCAGGTATGCTTTACATGCTACTGCAGCGTGTAGCACTACAAAATATTAACCTGATAGAAGTGAGCTCAACCTACAGCGGTATCATGCTATTCGTAGCAGAACAAGACACCACACTGGTATTTGATACGCTGTACCAGAGCATGATGATGCCCTGACAGATTGAAATTACCAAACGCATCTCACCAGTAATAGCGCTCTGTATCTGGACTTCAGGATGGGTTTATGGGATGTAAATGGCCTGCTGATACGCTGCACCGAGCGGTGAAAAAATATATGGTGAACAATGCTCTCAAAGCCGGTATCCGATTAACTCTAAACGCCAAATTTGCTTTTGGTTGCTTTTGGTTGCTTTGGGTTATAGACATTGATCAACAGGAATGATGCAATTTGCTCTAAATATAAATAAAGCACTCGAAACATCGCATTCTCGCTAATATCAGAGCGCTCACTTTTATAGAATCCCGTGAGATCGATATGCCCGTATTGAATGTGATCTGTGTGCTTTGCTAGCCCGCGTTTTTCACGAGGATTCGCCATTCAGTGGCTAAGTTGATCAAATAGGAGTGCCAAACAGGTCGCTTGATCGAGCGAGAAGCGTGGCTCGCCACGCGCCGAGTTTGATCAGGCGAAATGTGCAGCAATATTTTTATCTGATGGTGAACAGACGCACTGCTTTTTTAGAAATGGTTCCTCCATCAATGTTTGGGATGTGGGCTGGTGGGTGTGCGATAGTTGCAGAGGCTGTATTGAGGAGCCTCCCTCGCTATGATAAGGCACCTAACAAGGTATAGCGGAATGTGAGTCCTTTATCGCGGTGAGGCATGCGTGCCATAGGGCGTATGGGCGTAATTGAATGGTATCGAAAGAAGCAGTTGTTTAAGCAGGTTGTGTAGCCATAAGTAAACATCTTATAACAGTCTACCTCATTCGATGAGGTGTCTTCTAAAATTCTATTTCGGAATATCAGTTTCTAAACAGTGGGTATCAGGGGTTAGGTGTGACGATTATACGAGCGGAAAAATTAGCAGGGCAAAATCAAAATGGCTTTGAAAAAATTGATCTGGCAGGATATTTCCATTCCACCAATGTTTTCGGAATGATGAATGATGGAGACTATCTTGAGTGGGATTTAACTGATCCTGCCCATCCGATAATCAATCAAAAAATGACATGGCAGGCGACTGACCTCTCATTTGCAAGAGCATTTCCCACAAGAGTGCTGGGGTCGTTATTCGGAAAAATCTATGATTGTTACGGTTATAACCAGTCACCACAGCTAATTGTTGCCGACCCGACATTGGGTGATCGCGGTACAGGCGGTGAACAAGCGCCGGCCGTTGATCTATTAGAAGTTCAGACATTACAGGGTTACCCGGCACGGATTGATAGCCTGCCGGATACCACAGTATACGTTGATGCAAGTTTCACGGGTACGTTGCAAAACAATGTATTGATTGATATGTACGCTCACTATCGCGACGGAATAACCAATCATTCAATAAATAACGACATTTGGCCACCACTCAGCAAACACCTGAACGTGCAAATGCAACTGGATAGAGCGGTTGTACGAGATCAAGCCGCACATGCGTGGGGTTTCAGCGGCGCGCAGGTGTTCGGCAATCCGGTAACCATTGATGGTCAACAATGGCGATATGGATTTAAGCAGGAAAACTTAGGCAATAACAATTTTCCATTTATCTCGTTTTGCGGATGGAATGGTGCTGAATATGTTCGGGTAACACAAGTCGTTGCGTCTAATATTTGGAATTGGGTAGTAACTAATTGGGACACGATCAAACTGGAAGCTCAAAACGCTGGTATAACCGGATACAACAGCATTACAAGCCAGACTCTACAGGAAGCATCATGTGATGGCGTGCATGTCGGTTCTGAAGTACTTGGTGGTGGAGAGGGTACAATAACTTTTAACGATCTACGGATTGTTATTGATAGCGATCCTCAGTGCCTACCGTGTTCACAATTCAAGACTAATATGCCGCAAAGTGTTGAAATTACGCGCTTTAGGCGACGATTTCCGTCCTACCGAATTTTAGGGGGGAATGTTGAAAAATGGACCTTAAGTGTCATTTCCGGGGGCAGAAAAAAACGAATACGGCAGGGCACGGGTCAGCAGGTTCTACTGGATATCAGGCCATCTGATTTTGGCTACGGCGTACTTTCAGTACCCACAACAACCGAAAAGGTGTTACTGCATGTTCAAGAACGTGACGATTGTCCTGTTTGCTTTGTTAAAGAATTTTCGGTCAGTTGGAGTCTGTTTTAGATCATAGAGTGAAATTGCCCGAACATATAGGGATGTCCATCCGTCATGACGCTGGAGATACTGCCTGATCTGTAGAGCTTATTACGTGGCTGCATCACTGCAGGCTTCTTTGAACTCCACTGTCTAAGGGCGTTTGCCCGCGGGCGATAAAAACAGAATAAAATAAAAGGTTTGGAAAGTGCCAGGGAGATTGGTGTTTGCCGCATTGGTTTGAGGATATGTTTACAAAATCCAATTACATCAGAAGATCGGATAGATCGCGTATGGCACAATTACCTCAACGGCACCCACGATTAACATTAGAACAAACAATAGAACTATAAACGGCAGAAACCAATAAGTGCGGGTAACCCGCTGACCAAACACTGCATTGTCTGGTTGCGCGGGGATTAGGGCCTGGATCAGGCAACTGCGATTCAGCTAAAAACACCCGGCCAGCAATTCGCGAGTATTTTCAAATGTCATCTCAACAGGATTGCCACCGGTGCTAGGGTCTTCCAGTGCAGACCTGGTCAGTGCATCGATGTCTGGATTTTTCACGCCTAATTCAGTCAGGCTGGCTGGAATGTTGAGTGTGGAATTTAGCTCGCCCACCAGTTTGTAGAATCCATCAAAGCCGCCTTCAACACCCAGATAGCTGGCTGCGGCGGTTAATTTTTCTTCTACTTCCGGTCTGTTAAAGGTTAGAACATTTTGCATCACTACCGCATTGGTTGTGCCATGGTGGGTATTAAATACTGCGCCGATCGGGTGTGACAATGCGTGTATGGCGCCCAGTCCTTTTTGAAACGCTGTGGCACCCATTGCTGCTGCACTCATCATATGGGCGCGTGCTTCGAGGTCTGATCCGTCGTGGTAGGCTCGTGGCAGAAATTCTTTTACCAGCCTCATGCCCTCCAGTGCCATGCCCTGACTCATGGGGTGGTAGTGTGGTGAACAGTAGGCCTCGAGGCAGTGGGCAAATGCATCCATGCCGGTACCTGCGGTGATCATTTTCGGCATACCGACGGTAAGCTCCGGATCACAGATAACCTGCACCGGCAGTACTTTTGGGTGAAAAATAATTTTCTTGACGTGGGTCTCTGAGTTGGTGATTACCGATGCACGGCCGACTTCGGAACCTGTGCCCGCCGTGGTCGGAACGGCAATGATCGGGTGAATGCCTTGCGGGTCGGCGCGTGTCCACCAGTCCCCGATGTCTTCGAAATCCCACAGTGGTCTGTTTTGACCGGTCATGAACGCGATCATTTTGCCCAGGTCAATGGCAGAGCCTCCGCCGAAGACGATAACCCCGTCATGAGCGCCGGCGTTGTACATGGCCAGACCTTCTGCAAGGTTTACTTCCGTGGGGTTGGGGTCAACAGATGAAAACATGGCTTTGCCCAGACTCGCCTTGTCTAAGACATCAAGTGTCCCGGTGGTGATTGGCAGGTCGGCTAAGCCGCGATCCGTGACCAGCAAGGGTTTTTTGATTCCCGCTGCATGGCAGGCATCAGGTAGTTCAGTTATTCGACCGGCACCAAAACGAATGGTGGTGGGGTATGACCAGTTTCCGACCAGATTCATAGCTTGCTCTTATCTTATAGGTTGGGAGTTGGAACTTGTGAGGATAGTCTACGCTCTTTCGAAGCCGCGTTGAATCTCGTAGTCGGTGACTACTTTGTTGAATTCTTCGATTTCCCATTGCGCTGCATGGCAGTAGTGGTTGACTACATCTTCACCCAGTGCTTCACGTAGCATAGTGGAGTTTTTAAGGGCTGCTGCGGCGTCTAATAATGTATTGGGTATGTTGTCGGCATGCTCTGCGGCGTAGGCGTCGCCTGCGAACTCTGCCGGCAGTGGTAGTTTGTTTTCAATGCCTGCTATGCCAGCGGCGATAATTGCAGACAATGCCAGATAGGGATTTAGATCGACACCGCCAATGCGGCACTCAAAACGCACGGCGGTGCTGTCTGCCCCGACAATTCTAAAGCCTGCGGTGCGGTTATCTATTGACCAGATAATTTTTGTCGGTGCAAATGTACCTGCAACGAATCGTTTGTATGAATTTACGTAGGGGGCGAAGAAATAGGTCATGTCAGCGGCGTACGCAATCTGACCGGCCAGGTAGTGTTGCATGATCTGCGACATGCCGTGTTTTGCCTGTGGATCGTAAAAGGCCGGTTTGCCGTCGAGCGTCCAGAGTGATTGATGCACATGGCTGGAAGAGCCAACAGTATCGGCGCTGCATTTGGCCAGAAAAGTAACGCTGCGGCCGTGGCCATGGGCAATCTCTTTGACGGCGTTTTTAGCGATGCTGTGGTTGTCTGCCATATCGACCGCATCGGCGTAGCGGATATTTAATTCAGCCTGTCCGGCTTCTGCCTCGCCTTTGGTGTTTTCAACTGGAATACCGGCACCGGCCAGATGATTTCGTATATCCCGCATCAGTCCTTCTTCTTTTGCGGTTTGAAATATATGGTAGTCCTCGTTGTAAGGGCTGATGGGTGTCAGGTTTCGATATTTTTTTGCACGGGCCTGTTCATAGCTTTCGTTAAAGACGAAAAATTCAAGCTCGGTGGCGCTGGCAGCAGTGAAACCAAGGTCGTGTAATCTGGCGACTTGTTTCTTTAACATGGCGCGCGGTGAGTGGGGTACCTCCTGATGGGTGTGATGATCAAGTACGTCACATAACACCAGTGCCGTGCCCTCTGCCCATGGGGTTTTGCGAATGCTGGCCAGGTCCGGTTTCATTATGTAGTCACCATAGCCACCAGACCAGCTGGTCGACTGATAACCGTCGGGTGTTCCCATTTCCAGATCGGTTGCCAGCAGGTAGTTGCAGCAGTGTGTCTCCTGCCAGGCGTGTTCGACAAAGTTTTTTGCGTAAAACCGCTTGCCCATTAATCTGCCCTGCATATCAATAATTGCAGCAACCACGGTATCAATGGATTGGTCTTCAACCGCTGCTTTCAGTTCATCAAATGACATGGTGCCGGGCATGAGTATCGCCTATGGTTGTTATGGTATGTGGTGTTGCAAACAAGGATAGCGATGTATCCTTGTTTGCCGTATAGCAAATTAAGCGCTAGTCGCAGCGCCTGGCCGAAAAGTCCGGCCGTAGCGCCTGACTATAAAGCCTATCCGTAACGATAGGGTCGGCCGGCTTTTTCCATCGTAGCGTTGTAGTCTTTAAATATCTGCACCACTTTAGCTTTGGTCTCTGATTCTGCGGCAATTTCGTCCCAGAATTTTAACGCGGCCTGTTCAACGGTAGCCCATTCTTCGTCAGGGATGGAGGTTAATTCCATCTTCG
>CAKZVB010000303.1 GCA_937922015.1 uncultured Granulosicoccaceae bacterium | reverse complement strand
GAATTCTGGGGTTGAGTGCGCTCATAGGGGTTTCCGGCTGACTTGATTTGGTGAGATCATCTCCGCTTAGCATTACCAGTGACTGGTCACTGCAAAGCGATGGTTTCAGCATTGGATTTTTACAGTGACGGCGCAATTCAGCTATCGTGAATATATCCAGAGTGGACTATTCGATTTTTTGCAGTGATCGGCCTCTACAGCCGTGGCCTTGATTAGACGTAGAGACGCCCGGGAACCTAACCTGACTGACCGACTTGATTCAGCGTGATGCCTGCTGGAACTCCGGCAGCCATCCTGCTATTTGATAAGCGGTATACAAGCTTTTACCGATTTGGCGTATTGGTAGATGCGCTCCTGGCTTCTCCCCTCAAACGGTTATCTGCGCCACTCGTGTCTCATGCAGAGATCCGATCAGCTATCGCAAGAATTCTATACATGTCGCGTAGAACCGGCTTTTCTATTAGTTTGCCGTCGATAACCACCAGACCGGTGTCAGCTTCTTCAAAGGTTTTTGTGACGTGCCGTGCGCGGGCGATTTCTGCTTCACTGGGTGTGAACACCTCATTGAGTGCGGCAATCTGTTTCGGGTGTACGGAGCCCTTGCCTGAAAAGCCTAACGCCTTGGCTTTTTGTGCTTCAACTGCCATGCCCTGTGGATCTTCAAGATCAAGATAGGGAACATCAATAACATCAACACCTGCACTGGCTGCGGCATGTACAACACGTGAGCGTGCATATAACAATGGCTCCCATGCGTTCTCACAACGCAGTTCCGCTGCCATATCAACTCCACCGAAGAACATCGCATCAATTCGTGAACTGCAATGGGCTATATCAAATGCAGCTTGCAAGCCCCGGTTTGTTTCAATGATCACATGCAGTCGGGTATCGTGACCGCGCTCGGTTAACAGATCATCGAGCCATACTACTTCTTCAGGGGTGCGAACTTTAGGTAGCATCAGTGCAGGCGGCGGCGTATCTGTTGCCAACACTGCCTGCACGTCGGCCAGGCCGAAAGCCTCTCGCAGACAGTTGATTCGAACGATGCGTTCAACGCCGTCATCCGCCTGCGGTTGTTCAAACAGCGTCAATGCAGATTGGCGCGCCTGATCCTTGTCTTTCGGGGCGATGCCGTCTTCCAGTTCCACACAGACAATGTCGGTACCACTGGCCAGTGCCTTGGGAAACATAGCCGGTTGCAGGCCGGGGCAAAAGATAAAACTTCGACGTGGTCTTGGTGACTGTGCGGCACTGGCATTCATGGTATCAGGTGGAGACCGGTTTGGTTTGTACCGGAATTCTATCAGGCCTGACTTTCCACCGCTTCCATAAATCGATTGCGTATTACTACCGGGTCCATCGTGATAACGGGCACTTTGATGTTGCCGGATTCGCACTTGGCCACAATAATCGTCATTTTGTCACCGGCCAGTGCAGTTTCCAGCACGCCTGCGGTCTCTTCTGCACGGCATTCAATCACGTTCTCACAACCGCATGCTTTAGCCACCGCCGTCAGCGATGTTTTCTGACCGGCATAGGTGGGTTGATCACCGGTTGATCCATAGCTGCCATTATCAATGATCAACAGAATAAAATTATCGGCGACGTTATTAGCAATGGTAGGCAGAGTGCCAAAGTTGGTCAGCACGGAACCGTCACCATCAATCGCGACAACCTTTTTCTGCTGTGCCAGCGCCAGGCCCAATCCAATCGACGAGGACAAACCCATTGTGCCAAGCATATAAAAATTGCTTGGCTGATCATCAATCAGGTGCAGTTCCTGACTGGGCAGTCCGATGTTACAAACCACAAGGTGGTTGGAAATCACGGGTGCGATATCGCGTAAGATTTCGGAACGAATCATTTTAGTACCCCTGCCAGAACGATGCATCGGTCAGCACCGCAACGGGTTTATTGCACATAAACGTGTGTTTCAGGATTGCATCGAATTCCATGGCGTCTTCTTCCTTGTGGAAGTGATAAGTGGGAATATTGAGTTGAGCAAGCAGGGCCTTGGTGTGAACGGCCATTTCGACCTGACAGGCTACCGGTTCACCCAGTTCGCCGCGGTAACTGATCAGCATGGGCAATGGCATTCGATAATACTGAGTCAGGGTAACCAGGGTATTAATCGTTACACCGATCGCTGTGTTCTGCATAATAATGGCGGGGCGTTTTCCCCCCATAAACGCACCAGCGCACAGACCCATGCCCTCGTCTTCCTTGTTGGCAGGTATATGATAGATATCGTCATGAGCCTCAACCGCATCGATCACACCGGCCAGCTGCTTACATGGAACGGTGGTGACAAAGTTGACGTTGTTGGCGACCAGATCAGAGACGATTTTTTCGCTCACTGACACGGCATTCTCCCGGTTAGTTTAAAATAGATGTTCGGACTGACAGTGAATCGAAAACTTCGCTTACCATCAGATTGATTTTAAGTAGCAGTTCAGATGGTCAGATCGAACTTTTCGTTTGGAAAGTATTTTTCCAGGCGTGCGTCTGCTGTGCGAGCGTGACCTTCCATCCCCTCAAGACGTGATATTCGCGCCGTAGCACCAGCGACTTCACGCGATCCCTCACGGGTGGCTTGCTGCCAGGTGACCACTTTCATGTACTTGTGCACTGACAGGCCACCGGTGTATTTTGCCGATTGCGAGGTCGGTAACACATGATTGGTACCCGATGCCTTATCACCATAGGCCACTGTTGTCTCTTCGCCCAGAAACAGCGAGCCATAGCACTGTAATCGATCCAGCCACCAAGGTAGATCCTGTGCCTGCACGGTGAGATGCTCTGGAGCATAATCATCCGAGGTTGCCGCCATTTCTTCACGATCAGTGCAGACTATCACCTCGGCATAGTCACGCCATGCGGCCTCTGCGTTTACCCGGTTTACTTCCGGCAGATCGGCAATCAGACCTGGCACCAGTTCAATGACTTTTTCCGCCAGCGCCTTATCTGAAGTCACCAGCCAGACCGGTGAGTTGTAGCCATGCTCTGCCTGTCCGACCAGATCAGTTGCGACAATAAAGGGATCGGCCGTTTCATCGGCTAGAATCAGACTGTCTGTCGGACCGGCGATCATGTCGATGCCGACTCGACCAAAAAGAATGCGCTTAGCTTCTGCAACAAACTGATTGCCCGGACCTACCAGCAAATCAGCCTTGGGCAGACCAAACAAACCAAATGTCATCGCGGCTACACCCTGCACGCCACCCATGGCCAATATTTTATCTGCCCCGCACAACTGTGCGGCAAATACTATCGCCGGTGCAATGCCCTCACCGATTCGCGGCGGAGAGCAGGCAACGATATGCTGGCAACCGGCTGCCTTGGCAGTGGTAACAGTCATAATTGCACTGGCAATATGGCTGTAGCGACCGCCGGGTACATAGCAGCCGACTGCGCGACAAGGAATGGTTTTCTGACCCAGCGTAAAGCCCGGAACTACCTCCAGTTCGATATTCTGCATGGTGGTTTTTTGCGCCTCAGCAAAGCGCCGGACATTGTCATGCGCAAATGCAATATCGTCTTTCAACTTTTGCGGCACCGCAGCGCAGGCAGCAGTTATCTCTTCATCACTAAGGATAAGATTGCCTTCGTATTTATCGAACTTTTCCGCATAGCGTCGCGCCGCATCATCACCACCGGCTTCTATGTCAGTGAGAATACTCTGCACAGTTTCACGAACGTCTGTCGCGTCAGTGGT
>CAKZVB010000302.1 GCA_937922015.1 uncultured Granulosicoccaceae bacterium | reverse complement strand
CTGCCTTTATTACGGCTGGCAGTGCCTACGCTGAGTGCGCAACTGACAATCTGCCTGCTGAAATGGAACGGCCTGATGGCTACCCTGCACGCGCGCTGTCAATGATCGTACCTTACGGCCCGGCTGGCGGTTCCGGCCAGGTTGCACAGGCAATGGCGGAAGCGGTTACCGGCCTGACCAAGGTGTCCATCAACCGTGATCACAAGCCTGGCGGCTCAGGTACTGTCGGCATGACGGCCTACATGGCCACACCTGCTGACGGCTACACGGTACTGGAACACATAGACGACGCCTCAAGTGCACATGCGCTGGACTCGACCAAACCAAACCCTGCCGAGGCCCTTATCCCGCTGGTTACCTCGCAAATTACTTTTTCTCAAATCTACATTCGCACCAAGGAAGATCGCTTTAGCGATTGGCCAACATTCGTAGAATGGGTAAAAGCGCAGGACGGCAAAGCGACTATTGCCAATGTATCAAAAGAAGGCTCAATGGAACGCATAACGATGAAATTCATCACTGATGCAACAGGCATGCAGATCCAGCAGATCTCTTTTGACAAAGGGGCTCCGCGCTATGGCGCGTTAGCGGGCGGCCAGGTAGATGCACTTTTTGAGCAACCCGGTGACGTACGCAAGTTTCTTGATTCAGGCATGTTCAAACCCATTCTGACTATCCTCAAAGAAGCGCCAGAGGCATTTGCAGACGTCCCCAGCCTGACCGACGCAGGTCTGGACTTTGATCCGCTGTTTCGCTTCCGTGGTTTCTTTGTCAAAGCCGGCACCCCTGAAGACCGCGTAAAATGGCTGCAGTGGGCATTCCAGAAAGCATACTGTCAGGAAGACTATCAGGCCTACAACGAAAGCAAGTACATGAACCTGATTGAAAGCTTCCGCGATACCGACGGCAGCAAAGAGTTAATCAACGAAACGGTCGCCACTTATCGTGCGGTATACAAAGAGATGGGGCTGGAAGTTAAATAGTAATTTTCCATAACGCTCCAAAAGGCCGGCGTGTTCACGCCGGCCTTTTTAACACAACAATTCCATGCTAATTCAACCCGACCCTGGAAACCTATGAGCAGGCTTAAAACCAGCCATATCGTAGAAGCTGCCTTCTGGCTGACCCTGGTAGCAATCTTTTTTGCCTACTCATTTGAATTCAACAAAGAAATCGAAATCTATAAATACGGGGCCACACTTTGGCCGCGTACTATTTTGTTTCTTATGGCACTTGCCGCGATTGGTCAACTTATCGATCAATATAAAAACGGTGATACCACATCAAGCAGCAAAATGGCAGCCGCTCATGAAGAGCCAGAAGCCAACCCCGAACATAGCGGTCTTGCCTGGTACACCAGCACGGCAATCATTTTGGCCATACCGTTTGTCTACATGAACCTGCCAGAATATATCACCGGCTCAATGAATGTAGCAGAAGACGCCCGCGAACAAACTCTGGCAAATATGAAGCTGATGTGCGCTGCCGGACTTTTTATTTTGTACCTGATATTAGGCTGGCGCAATCATGTTGGCGCTATACTCGCGCTGCCCATATTTTTTGCAGCCGTTCTTCAGGACATGGGCTTCTACGCCATGGCACCATTGTTCATTGTTGGCGTAATGATACTTATGGGTGAACGCAGAGTCAGCAGAATGGCTTTGGTAATGCCGCTAATTTACGGCCTGTTGTTATTGTTTTTTGTAGCTCTGCTTTATGTGGGTCTACCCACCGGTAACATTAACCCGTTTTATAACTTTGGCAACTGGATTGTCACACTGCTGCAATAGGCGCTCATGGATACCTTCAACAATTTTCTAACAGGTACCACCACGCTTTTTAGCGACCCGGTTGGTATTCTAATTTTTTTCGGTGGCGTCATAGGCGGAATGCTTTTTGGCGCTATTCCCGGGGTCAGCATGTTAACGCTTGCAGCGATCCTGTTGCCGTTTACCGCCCACCTTAGCGCCGAGCACGGCATCATGTTGTTCTCTGTTATTTACTGTACAGGCGTTTATGGCGGTGCGATAACAGCCATTTTATTTAATATCCCCGGTGCACCTGAAAACGCCCCCACCGCTTTCGACGGATACCCCATGACCCTCGATGGCAGAGCTGGCAAAGCAGTCGGTGCTGCTGTCATGTGTTCTGCCATTGGTGGCGTGGTGTCCTGCGTGATCATGATGTTTGCAACCGCCCCTATCGCAGGCTGGGCGATCTCCGCCTTCGGTCCGCCAGAAATTTTTGCGCTGGTGTTTTTCGGTCTGGCAGTGGCGGCAAGCGTTGGTGCCAAGACCTTCTGGAAGGGCTGGTTGTCCATCATGGCGGGACTGATGATCGCCGTTATCGGGCTTGACCCTGTTGGTGGCATTGAACGCTACAACTTTGATATGCCATACCTTGCTGCAGGCATTCACTTTATCCCTACGATATTGGGATTTTTTGCCGTGTCGGAAATATTCATACAGGCGGAGAAAAAAGCCACCGGCGCCTACAAAGCACCAAAGCTAAGCGTCGACTTTCCGACTTTTAAAGAACTCTGGATGCAAAAAATCGCCGTTATCAGATCGATAATCATTGGTTTTTTCTGCGGCATACTACCGGGCATTGGCGCTACCCTGGCGGCCTTTATGGGTTACAACGAGGCGGCGCGCTGGTCAAAAAACAAACAGAAGTTCGGCACAGGCGAGATAGAAGGTGTGATTTCATCAGAGACCGCAAACAATGCAGCTACCGGAGCCGCCATGATTCCGCTGCTGGCACTGGGTCTGCCGGGTGGCGCGCTTACAGCGATGATGGTCGGGGTATTTCAAATGCATGATATGGAACCGGGTCCACTGGTCTTTATCAACAGCCCCGACCTGGTCTGGGTGGTATTTTCTGCGATGTTTTTTGCTAACGTCTCTATTTTGCTGGTCGGCTTCCTTGAAGCTAAAACCATCGTCAATCTGTTGCGCATTCCATTTCAGTTTCTCGCCCCGATGATCCTGTTGCTTGCAACGGTTGGTGCCTATGCAGTGCGTGGCCTGACCATTGATGTGATCGTTATGTTTGTCGCCGGTGTTGCGGGATTCTTCCTGCGTCGCTCAGGCTATTCGGTCGCAGGAATTGTGTTGGGACTGATCCTTGGAAAAATCGGCGAGCAAACCTTTGCACAAGCTATGCAAATGCTGCATTTTGAATTTAGCGGCTTCCTGGGCAGACCTATCGCTCTGGGGTTATTAATCGCTGGCGCAATGACTATCATTGGCAGCGTCTACGGTGCTTTTTTTAAGAAAGTCCCGGCAGTCGCACGGACAGATTAACTACGGCTATGTGCTGCAACAACAACGCTTAAGAGGGCAGCAACAATAATCTGGTGATGCTTTATTCGATGCCGGCCATAAATTCACGCACAATAACAAAAGCAGCAGTACCAGCTGGAAACTGGTAGACCGTTTTCAACAAAGCACGGTCGTAGCGAGTAATCGATTTACTTTCCACCCTGTTATTAAATGAAAAATAATCCGAATCGGTATAGTCACTAAACAATCCGAAGGACTGATAGATTTCCTCCTGCAGGCAGGTTCGAACCATCGCTGGTGATAAATCACTTCGTACAAACACCATTGCCTGGCGAATGACCGAGGCTTTCTGAAAAGGTGCAAAAAAACAAATTGCATGGTCCGACCGACCGAGCATTTCCTGGTATACATCTCCCAGTGGAACCGCTCGTACAATCTCTTTCATGATAGCTGGACTGGTTACTACGACAACAAGATTCGCACACTCGTTAACCTCGTCGCAAGGTAACAGTTGATACGGCTTTGACCGCCGCAGTGAGTCCAGGTACAACGACAAAGACTGATATTCAAAGCTGACAAAAGACAGAGGTAACGATGTAATACTTGCAACATCACGCATTATTTTCTGCGCGGTATCGTTTATGCTACTCGTGGTTTTTATCTCACCCGGATCTGTTACGACGGCAAAACGCACCGGTGTGATCCACCTGCTGGTAACATTGACATTGCCGCCAAGTATGTGGATTGCCTGCTCTTGTATTGCGGCTTTCCCGGATGCAGTCAACAACTTTGCATCGGTGTCAACACTACGGTTGTCCGCAGACACCTGCTCGCTGTAAAAGAATGCAACCCATAGTAAACACACAAGGCCTGGTGCGAACGATACCACCGCGCGTAAAACCCGCATCAGATCAAGATGTCGAATCTACAATGAGATTCCGGCGTGGTCGACTAAACCAGACCACTAAAAGAACAATAGCCACAATCATCATTCCCATGCCCTCACGTGCGGTTTCCACTTCCCACCATATTTCCTGCCGCCACCAACCGGGTGTGGTGGGCCAGTAATAAATCATGCCGCTAACCGCCGCAAAAAGACACAACAGCAACAGTACATGAGCTATTCTCAGCGAAAGCCATTGAGGACGCAAAGCTGCAATCGCAGCCCATGCAGCGGGTATGGCATAAATTGCCATCCACATGGGTCCGTCAGGATCGTTGAACTGCACCGCTATAAACAACATCATAATCAAGCACAATATTATATTTAAAAGGCGCATATTATTTCCTGAATTCCAGTAACGATGTGTAAGCAACGTAGACAATACTACGATAAGTGCAAGGGTGGCAGAACGTGCACAGGTGGGCGAATTTTCATATTCCTTGTGCCTTCGTGTTGACAGCAACTCCGCGCAGTTATTATTCTAAAGATACAATATCCAGAAGCACGATTGTAATCATGCCAGAAAAAGATCAACAAAAAGAAGCCGGGGTAGCCGCCATCAGTGCAGCAAGCACCAATGGTACCGTTTCATGGCAGCGTTTTTCAGTACCCTTTGAATACCCTGTGTATTTCACTGATCATCTGTTTGCCCCTGAAAACAAAGTCTTACTGCAAACCCTGACACATCTGGAATCAGACAAACGCCACCGGGTGATTGTTTTTGTTGACAGTGGGCTACTGGAAGTCAGGCCTCAACTGCCAACTGAAATCCAAGGCTATATAAACTATCACAGCGATTCAATTGAGCTGGTTACCCCGCCAATTGCTATGCCCGCCGGCGAGAAAATAAAGGCCGAGCTGCATTTTATAGAACAAATGCAAAAAGCCATTGCCGACTACCATATTGACAGACACTCATACGTTATTGCAATTGGCGGCGGTGCGCTACTGGATGCTGTGGGCCTGGCAGCTGCCACATCGCACCGCGGCATCAGGCATATTCGTATACCCACCACCGTATTGTCTCAGAATGACTCAGGCGTAGGCGTTAAAAACGGCGTCAACCTGTTTGGTCAGAAAAACTATACCGGCACTTTTGCACCGCCATTCGCCGTATTGAATGACTACGACTACATTCGCTCTCTTTCACAACGCGACAAGATAGCCGGTATGGCAGAAGCAGTGAAGGTCGCACTGATTCGCGATACCGAATTCTACGAATGGCTTGAACAAAACGCCGACAATCTGGCCATTTTTGACGAAAACGCCATGCAGTACATGATCAAAAGGTGTGCAGAACTGCACATGCAACAGATAGCACATGGGGGCGACCCCTTCGAATCAGGTAGCGCCAGACCTCTGGATTACGGCCACTGGGCAGCCCACAAGCTGGAGACTATAACGCGTTATCACCTGCGCCACGGCGAAGCAGTTGCGATCGGGCTGGCTCTGGATACCCGTTATTCAGTGTTGTGCGGTTTACTGCCTGAGGGTGCCGATGAACGAGTATGCTTTCTGCTTGAACACCTCGGTTTTAAGTTATGGCACGCAGCACTTGAATCAACCACCACAGACGGCCAGCTGGAAGTACTAAAGGGCCTGACCGAGTTTCGTGAACATCTGGGCGGAGCACTGACCATTACCTTACTCGATGCCCTTGGACGCGGCATCGAGGTACACAAGATGGATGACACACTGGTTGCGCAAAGCATAGAATGGCTTAAACTGAGACGTTCCTGATACTGCAGCGCTCTATCGCGCCCTAAGGCCCACGTTTATGACAAGCACAGCAGCTGCACTATTAGAGCAATGGCTGGAGCGTCGCCTCAACGACGAACACCAGGACTGGTTTCAGTCCCGGTTGCACAAAGTGCTGACGTCCAATTCAGACCGTGAATTACACATTACCCTGGGACTGATCCCTCGCAAGCTGGGTCGCACCGACCTCAACCCCACTGCCACCGAACTTGCCGACGCCAACAGCGTTTTGCCAGACTGGAACCCCACCGGCTGGAGCATAGATACCGCGGCTAGAATTGCGGTGTTGTGCCGGTTGGCAGAAAAAGACCCCGCAACATTCAGCGATACGATTATTGATCTATGTCGAAACGCAGATCTGGCAGAGTCAATTGCACTGTACAGCGGGGTAGCGCTGTATCCGCATAGTGAAAAACTATCCAGACAAATTGGCGAAGGACTGCGCACCAACATGCGCGCCGTGTTTGAAGCCATCGCGCATCATAACCTCTACCCGGCCATCCACTTCGATGAAAACCGCTGGAATCACATGGTGCTGAAAGCGCTTTTTATCGACAGCACTTTGTCACCTATTCAGGGACTCGACAAGCGTGCCAATGCCGAACTTGCCACAATTCTACGTGACTATGCTCATGAGCGCTGGGCCGCCGGGCGCGTTGTTACCGCCGAACTCTGGCGCTGCGTTGGCCCTTTCGCAAAGGGTTCAATGATCGAAGATCTGCAACGCGTTGCCGAATCAAATGTGCTAACCGAACACCAGGCAGGGGTGCTGGCACTGACGCAATGCAGCGATCCACGAGCCGCCGCAATCGTTGAACGTTACCCGGAAACAGCCGCCAGCATTGCCAATGGCGCAATAACGTGGGACGCTATTGCCGAACAACAATTGCAAGACTCAGGTACCAGCGCATGATGTTTATCGACCCGCACGCACACATGATCTCCCGTACCACTGATGATTATGAAGCCATGGCAGCAGCAGGCGTCGTCGCGGTAATAGAACCTGCCTTCTGGGTCGGGCAACCCCGTACCCATGTGGGTACCTACATTGACTATCTGTCAGCGATAATCGGCTTCGAACGCTTCAGGGCCGGCCAGTTCGGTATACGCCACTATTGCACGGTAGGATTAAATTCCAAAGAAGCCAACAACGAAGAACTCGCAGAAGCGGTGATGGAAATTCTACCGCGCTTCGCGTTAAAAGAGGGCGTAGTAGGTATTGGCGAAATCGGCTACGACGAACAAACAGAACTCGAAGACAAGTACTTCCGACTACAACTGGAACTTGCCAAAGAGCTGGATCTGCCCGTCATGATTCACACCCCGCATCGTGATAAAAAACGCGGCACCACGAAATCAATGGACGTCTGCGAAGAGCACGGCATGGACCCTACAAAAATCATCGTTGATCACAACAACGAGGAAACCGTTCGCGAGGTATTGGACAGAGGCTACTGGGCTGCATTTTCTATTTACCCGTCAACTAAGATGGGCAATGCGCGAATGGTTGACATACTGGCCGAATATGGCGCTGAACGAATTATGGTGGATTCAGCCTGCGACTGGGGTATATCAGAACCCCTGGGCGTCGCAAAGACGGCAAAACTGGCACTGGAACGCGGCATTCCGCAAGAGCACGTGCGCCTGGTGTGTTACCAGAATGCGCTGTCGGCCTATGGCCAGAGCGGACAAATGCAGGAAGACGACTGGTTAAATCCTGCCGCCATTGATCAGCGAACGGTATACGAAGGCAATTCAATCCTGCGAGGCGGTCGCGAGCCTCTGGTGCAGGACTCCGCTGTAAAACGTAACGCCGGCAATCTAATTATCGAATGATCACCCAATCGAACAAGAGTGCAGCGCCTCAAAGCGCACTGCAAGACATCGGTCTGCACGAGCAGATTACCGCTATTGAAAATCTTTCAGCAAACCGGTTCTACGCAATAGACAAGCTCGAAGCACACGTGAGCAACATTCCTCACGTTGCTATTTCAATTTTTGTTTTTCACCATGGCAAATTGTTACTGCAACAACGGGCGAAAACCAAATACCACTCAGCCGGGCTGTGGGCCAATACCGTATGCTCTCATCCGAGATGGAACGAAACCGTAGTCGATTGCGCTCAGCGCAGACTGGATGAAGAACTTGGCTGGCAGGTACCATTAAATTTGTTCGGCTCAATCGACTATGCCGCTCAAGTCGGCGAACTGTTCGAAAATGAACACGTGCACTGCTTTCACGGCAAACACAATGAATCACATAATGTGGAACTGTTTAACCCTGTAGAAGTTGGCGCTGTCGAGTGGCTTACCATCCCGGAAATAATGCAACAAATTGAACATCGCCCCAACACCTTCACTGAATGGTTCAAAATCTACATGAAAGACCACCGGCAAATGATCAACGCGGTGCTTGGCTAGCGTCTGATATTCATCATCACATCCCCCCGCTTAAAAGCGCAATCGAATGCAAAAAAACCTACTTAACGATCACCTCTTGTGATAAATTGAAATGCTATTGCATTGATTTTTACATTAATCTCTCTGCAATACAGTGCTTTGAGACTACAGACTCACCGAGTCTGAAATCGCACAAGCATCACTACATATTCTCGGAGGAGGAAACCACCATGCATTTCAAAATGCTATTTTTGGCATCTGCACTAACTACCGGCCTGATCATGGGTGCAAACGCTCATGCAGAGGCTGTTAAAATCAAACTTGAGCCATACGTTACCGGCGTCAACGCACCACTGGCGATGGTTCAGCCCGAAGGCGATGATCGAAAGTTTGTCATTGAACAATTCGGTCGTGTACGAGTCATCAACGCTGATGGACAACTTGAAGCAACCCCTTTTCTGGACATTCGCAACCTTATTGTCAAACAATTTTCAGACTTCGATGAGCGCGGCCTGCTGGGCCTTACCTTCCACCCGGACTTTAAATCAAACGGTAAGTTCTATGTCGCCTACAGCGGACACCTGGACTTCGATGCAGATTTAGGCAAAGAATTCTGGTGGGATCACACCAACACTGTTGCAGAATTCACCGTTTCTGAAACTGATCCTAATGTAGCCAACCCCGCTTCTATGCGAATTATCACTGCCACTGACTGGCCACAATTCAACCACAACGGTCATTGGATCGATTTCGGACCCGACGGCATGCTCTACATCAGCATGGGCGATGGCGGATACGCAAATGACTGGGGTATCGGCCACAACGTTACTGAAGGTAACGGTCAGGACTTGACTACGCACCTTGGTAAAATTTTACGCGTTGATGTAAACAAATCCGAGAACGGTAAAAACTACGGCATCCCTTCAGATAACCCGTTTGTTGGTAACGCAGAAGCACAGCCGGAAATCTGGGCTTATGGTTTACGTAATCCGTGGCGCTGTTCTTTCGACACTGGTGACGGCAAATTGATGTGTGCCGATGTGCAGCAAAACAGCTATGAAGAAGTCAATGTTATCGAGAAAGGCGGTAACTACGGCTGGCGCAAGATGGAAGCGACGCATTGCTTCGAATATACAGCACCGGACGATCATCCGGCTGCATGCGACACTGAGGGTCTGATAAACCCGGTAATGGAATACAACAACTGCACCGCCAAGCCTGACGGCTGCAAAGGTATTTCAGTGACAGGTGGCTACGTCTATCGTGGTGGTGTAGGCGACTGGGATGGTAAATACATATTCGGTGACTGGAGCCAGTCATTCGCTTCCATGAAGGGACAAATCTTTATTGGCACCGAAGGTGAAGACGGAAACTGGGAAATGGCAGAAACCGAGGTAACTAACATGCCCGGTGATCGCCCTTATATCCTTGCGTTTGCACAGGATTCTGCCGGCGAAGTCTACGCGCTCACTTCTATCACAACTGGCCCTGTAGGTTCGCTGGACACAATCTATAAGATCGTTCCAGCTGAATAATCTGTATTTTTTGTGTAAGTGATGTAGCTGCCCACCGAGCGTGGGCAGCTTTCGTTTAAGGACAGATTACTAATTAAGTGACCATCCAGGCTCACATGTGGCTGGCGAAGTCCTACGCACCTGAATGATCCTCGCTCCCACCGGTTTCTGGATGACCACTACATAAACTACTCACATAACACCTGCTGATTTGAGCCGCTCTTATGAAACTATTTCCAGCCGTCGCAGTTATTGCTCTTACGTTTTACTCCACAATCGCCACCACCGCGCCAAACCCGGTCAAAGGCGAAGAACTTTTTAAACAATGTGTTGCCTGCCATGCCATCGGAGAAGGCGCAGTTCACGGAGTCGGACCAACACTTAACCATGTGTTCGGCCGTATCGCCGGAACCGCCCACGGATATAGCAACTTCTCCCCCGCCATGAAAGATAAAGGCGCTAAAGACGAGTTGTTATGGACTGAAAAAAGCCTGTATATATTTCTGGCCGGTCCGGCACGCTATGTACCGGGTACCATTATGGGTTATGAAGGATTAAAAAAAGAACAGGAGATCAAAGACCTGCTGTCATTCCTGATTACGTTTTCTCCGGCGTATGTACCTGAATCAGCGACTGAAGTATCGGCAGATGCCGCCGCTGCAGCCGTATTACCTGTAGTAAAAACCGCAGACGAAGAGGAAGACCCGGCATTCACCGATGAGTTTCTCAGCGATGAAAACGCTATCGCAACTGGCGGGGAACTGTGGGGCAAACAATGCCGCCATTGCCATGGCAACTCAGCCTACCCGGGTAAAGCTCCAAAACTAAAACCAGCTTCTTATACGGCGGATTTTGTTTTTGACCGTACGACTAACGGATTTCGGAAAATGCCTGCATGGAAGAGCGTTTTTTCGCTTGAAGATCGTAAGTCGATAACTGCATATGTATTGAGTAAGAAATTTTCTCCGTAGCAGATATGCAAAGTTATTTTTGCCAGCAAGTATGTAGCTAAAGAAAAGCACGCAACGTCGAAGGGCGTTGTGTTCGATTTTTTTCATATACGTTTGTACCATTAATCTACACCGGAATCTGCACGGTAGAAATCAGCGTTGCGCGAACGCGCCAGGGCAAGTGCGTTATTACAACGCACATTTTAAGAGCATAGTTTTTCAATTGTCCTGAGAATCATTGATGACTACCATCGCCATGGACGCGAGTTTCAGGATTCCGGATACAAGCCCCTGCTCTTGCTACTGTCTTCACGGCGTGAAAAATAGTCTCTCCTGATCGTGGTTAAAGCTGCCACCAATTCATCAGAGTCAAAATGGAAATCACAGTATTTTCCATCGCCATAAATAGCTTTATCAGTCTCGCTGAACAAACCCTGCAACTTCGGATGACAGTCATATAACTGATCCAGCCGCACGATTGATGGATCGTTATATAACGCCCTGGCCCACAGCAAAGTATCCTTTCGCAGTTGCGGGTATTCTCTGCGCTTTATCGTTTTTTGAATTTTTTTCCACAACTGTCTTTCAGATAGCACTGACTGCCTGTTGGCATTGATCGACACTTGACGCCAAAGTGCGAAGCACCACAAAAGCAACCCCGTGCATATCATCCCCAGCGCCAATACTGCCCCCTTATAAAAATAGGTATCGGATGATTTTCTACCAGCAATAACCTCAAGTGTCTCGGCGGCTAAAGTTGATTGACGCCATTGGCGTTGATTAATGTCCCACCACGGAATCGTTATCTCGGGTAGCTGGAAGCTCCCGGCCCGACTGGCGACCACCTGAACCGGCATCGTGACTGAACCTCTCAGACCCGTATCAGACTTTACCAGGCTGTTGAGCGCCACACCCGGGTAGGCGCGCATGCCATCAGGCATATTCCAATCAACCCTGACTGGCACTGATGCGGGGTGCTGCCCCACAATGTCTACGATAACCTGCCTTTGCACAGGAAGCCCGGGGCTGAGTATTTCATCTGTCAGATTCCAGTGTGCTTTTATTGTCAGGTCGGAGGCAGCCAGCCACCGCACTGTTTTGTCGCTCGCACTGTCGTGAGCCGGCACTGCAAGTACCGTCAGTGAATGTGGTTGAATCACCGCTTTGATTGTTGGATTAACGGTACTGTTCACACCACCTGCCGCCACCGGAAGCAGCGCATTGAAATTAATGGCAGATATATCCATCGTTCCGGCAGTGTTGCCAAACAAGGCATAACGAGTCTGCACAAAGCTGTAGGGTATTTCCTCGACTTCTTCTATATATTTGGTTTTTTTTAAAATATGAAGATCTGCGTTACTCGCTTTAAATGGTGAATGGGTCATCCCGAACGCGCCCGGTGGGTAACCTATTTTCAAAGTGGCAATTACCTGCTCTTTAATGAACGCTTCTGTTCGATCAAATTCGAGACTTACCAGCAGATCTGGCAGCGTACCAGAGCTGCGTACCGCACCATGGCAGCACAGTAACAGCGATAAAAAAACAATTACCTTTAGTTGCATAACCTGCCAACCATTAGTAACGAACCGCTTTTGGCGCTTGATTACTCACCGGGGCAGCTGCGTTTCGTCGCTGCGCCTGAAAGCCGAATTTGCGACGCAGGTATCCGCCAGGGTCGGCAGGCAGTTCTCTCAGCCACTGTTCACTGTAGGGTGATAACACCTTATTGTTGTTCTCTTCAATGCTCAAATCGCCGTTTGCGCTATTGCTATTGGCGTTACTATATTGGATTTCCGGCATCGACGGTAATTGCGTAACCTCATTAGCATCAGCAGCAGTTGTCTTATCAGAATCACCAGTATCTGAATCACTGGATGATTGTTCTTGCAACGCCTGCTGTTGCAGTGTGCTGCCACTGCCGGTGGCGCCACCAACACTCGACTGTTCACCACCTGAGGCTGTTTTCTCCCGGGCACTTGCTGTTTCATCTGCATTACTTTGTATGCCCTCACTGGCACTTCCACTACCGGCTTGCCGCTCTTCCTGCTCTTTCATTTGATCCAGCAAATGCCTTAACACGCGGATATTGTGCAGCGTGTCTTTTCGTGATTCATCCGTCTGATAGAGCCCCAGTGCAATACGGTAACTTACTAACGCTGCCCTGGGATCTCCTGCCAGCGCCTGTGCGTTACCTCGATTGTGGAAATCATCTGCATATTCCGGCGAATCTAACAATTGCGCTGCAGCACTAAAATCACCTTTGCGATAATGGCTTGCTGCCTTCCATTGTTTATTGTCAAACAATAGGGTGGCCGCCGCGTAGTCCTGCCGACTGAAAGCTCGTTGTGCCTGTTGATTTTTATGAAGCCACAAATCCTGCCACTCGAGTGCATGGCCGTCAGGAGAAATAACAACAATCGGCAACAACACCCACAGAACGTTTTTTCTAAAAGCACATAAGGCCATAGGGATCAAAAGCAGCACCAACCAATAGCCCGCGTCATGCTGTTGATCGAAGTTTTTCTGAGATTGTTGTTTTTCAATCCGCGTCAGCCATCCCTGAGCTGAGTCGATAAGGTCAACATCCTGCGAGTCCGCTGTCACCATGGAGAAACGTCCACCTGTAAATTGCGTCAGCCTTTCCAGATCAATACTGTTGGTGCTCGCTATCACGACGTTTTGCTCCGCATCCAAAAGGTAATCACCGGCAGACGCATCTTCATTTGCGCTGTCTAATGGCACTGGCGCACCGGCTTGTGTACCTACCGCCAGTATCGATAGACGAAAATCCTCAGACCAGCCATTGCTGAGTGTAGCAACGGCATTGACATGTAACCCATCAGTTATCAATACCATTTCACCTTGCGTGTATCCGCCATCAATAATCAGTTTTTTGGCAAGTGCAATAGCAGATTCTACATTACTGCCAGAAGCCGGCATAATAGCCGGATGCAGTGTTGGCACCAATACTTCAATCGTATTCGGATCATCGGTTAACGGGGTCACCTGATAGGCGTGATCGGCGTATACCACCAGTGCGGATTCACTATCCTGCTGCAGTCGCAACAGATCAATTAGCTTGTGACGGGCTATGGTTAGCCTGTCTGGTTTTACATCGCGCGCCAGCATTGACGGGGACAGATCGAGAATAAAAACTCGAGCCTGCGCCGTATTAGCACTCACTCCTGGCAGCGACCCGCTGCCTGGACCGGCCAACGCGATAATACCAATAGACAATGCTGTAAAGTAAAACCACAAGTTGCGTGTACTCGCCCTGGAGATTTGCAAGTACGCCAATTTGTCCTGTTGTATAAATCGTGACCAGCCCGCCGATTGCTGCCATGACATCTGCACAACGAACCATATTAGCAATAGTGGCAACCCCCACAACCACCACGGCCTGAGAAACTGAAATTCATGCCAATAGCCAATCCAGTTCTCAGGCATTTAAGCTCCGGCTTTGCAAGGCAATACCCAGTACCGCACATAACATGGAAAGTGACAATGGCCAGTGATGCAAACTGCGTTGCGGGCGCACCAGCTCTTCTGCAGCGGCGGGCTCCAGTTGATCGATAGTCGAATAGATCATTGCGAGATCATCAGGGCTTCGGGCTCTGAAGTATTGGCCGCCGGTCGCCACTGCAATAGCGGCAAGAGTTTGCTCGTCGAGATCGCGGGACGGGTTGACTTCAATCTTTTGGCCAATCACATCGCGGCCGGTATGGATATCTGCGCCCATGCCGATCACATGAATTTTTATGCCTGCTTCAGCTGCTACCTGAGTCGCACCAAGCGGGTCACTACCATAGGTATTGGACCCATCAGATAACAGTAGTAACACACGGCTTTCAGCTGGCCGGTCTCTTAGCCGTTGTATTGCCAGCCCCATTGCATCGCCGATGGCTGTGGATGATCCTGCAAAGCCCGGTTGCGCCTCCAATAGCTGTTGAACAACAGACTGACGATCAAAGGTAAAGGGGGTTTGCAGATACGCCTGCTGACCAAACAGGATCAGACCGATTCGATCGCTTTTGCGGTTATTAATGAATTCACTGCCCAGCATTTTCACCACGTCGATTCGCATCGCCTGATCGTTGTTGATTTGCATATCATCAATGCGCATGCTGTCAGAGATATCAATCGCCAACATTAAATCACGACCGCTGGTGGCAATGTTGACTGGCTCTCCGTACCACACCGGCCGCGCAGCACACACAAGCAACATTACCCACATTAAGCCCGCCAGGGCAGCACGCAACTTAGCTGGTGTGGCGACACCTTTAGATGAGTTCACCAGGTCTTCGAAAAAAGGAACCCTGATCGCTGCAGGCTGTGCATCCCAGGGCGGGAAGATTTTACGTATTATCCACGGCAACGGGAGCAATAAACCAATCCATGGCCATTGCCACTCAATCATCGTCTGCCCCGTATTTTAGCGCCTGAACCTTGATAGCGTGACACCCAACGACAAAACTCACTGTGTGTTGATTTGTCCGGCGCAGCAGGTGTCGCCTGATAACACCCGTCTGCCAGCAAGGCACGGGCATCGCGACTAAACTCAATTTCTGCAACCTCTTCCATCCAGTTTACCCAGTGCTGACCTTGCAGTGGCGCCACCGTTGCGCCAGCGGCGCTATCATTTACCAGCTCACGCAATAGTCTGGAGAGGCGGTTACTGTAGAGCGCGGTGTCGCCATTTTCCTGCAGGTGATCATAAATATTATCCAATTGCTGACTGATCGTTATTGTTGCGGAACTTTTTTTTCCAGTTAAGCGCCATACGACAACTGCCGTTATTAGCGCCGCTAACAACCACCACCCCGGCGCCGGTGGCCACCACCCAATGGCATCCGGCAGGTGTATGTCACGTAAATACCTATCCAGATTTTCCTGTGTCACAGATTCCAGACTGTTTTGCGTCGCTGACATTTCAGACCACCGAATCTGCGGGTCGCCGCAGCAGAACCACACCCGGCAGACTGGCCGCCTGTTGCAGTTGCCGGTTTATCTCAGCACGTTTGCTCCGGTACAGCTCCCGTGCCTTTTTGTTGAGCACCGCGCGTGATATCTTCAAGCCGTTACTGACAGTAACAGTTGCGTTACCGGGTATATTCTCCTCCAGCGGATCAAAGATCTGCACCAACTCCAGACTACAGTTTTTCACAATAGTACCCAGCATGGTCACCACATGCTCAGTCAGATCACTAAAGTCACTAATTACTGTAACCCGCATTCCCGGCTGCAATTGCAAGCTGACTCGTTCTATTACATCAACGAGGCCCGTCTGACCGGATGAATTTATATTCAGTGAATTGTTGCAAGCGTGGAGTTTTTTGCATAGTTCCAGTATTGAACGTTTCGGATGTCCGAGGGGAACAATATCAATGGCATCTGACGCGATCACAGCACCCAGGCGATGACGGTTATCAGCTGCATACCAGGCAACACGCGCCGCACTGAGCGCGGCTGAATATGATTTAAAGTAGTCGCCTGAACCAAAAAACATATTCACACGCTGATCTACTACAACTAATGTCGAGTGTTCGTGGTCTTCAGTATAGCGGCGTGTATACGGCCGACCGGTACGCGCTGTAACCCGCCAGTCAACGTGCCTTAAATCATCACCCGGCAAATACGGTCTGATGTCTTCAAACTCTATACCCGGGCCTTTATGCATCGACAGCACTTCTCCAGGGAGACCTCTTTGTGCACGCTTTAAACCCAGACGTCGCTCAGCTTCAATCTGGTGCCGCAGATCCAGAAGCATATCTATCGATACATACACGCCTTCGGTGTTTTTGCCACGACTAAACACTATGGCGGCCCCTCAAATGAGCAAATAAACGCCCTTGCCATGGCACGCTCATGCTACGCATTAATTGCACCGCGCAGACTCCCGGGCTTTGTAAAAACAGGCATGATCAGCCTACCGGTACCATTGACAACAAATCATCGATCACATCGTCACTACTGCGCCCGCGACTTTGGGCCGACAGGCTCAATACCAGTCGATGTCGGAGACAGTCGTGCGCCAGCGCCTGTACGTCATCCGGGGTGACATAGTCTCTGGACTTTAGCCACGCTCTGGCACGGGCACATCGATCGAGTGCTATGGTCGCTCTCGGGCTTGCGCCATGTTCAATATCGCCTGCCATTATTTGCGCAGTATCACTTGCGTAGACAGACGCATTACGCGTGGCGACCACCAACTGCACAAGGTACTCTTGCACTGCCGGACTCATGTGCACATCAAGGGTCTCAAGCCGTGCTTGTTTAAGCAGGTCATTGTCTATAAATGCCTGCGCAACACGATTCGAGGTTAGCTCAGCAGATTTATATTCATCGCGAAGCTCCGCGCGAGCGAGTTCCAGAATTCGATTCTCATTCTCAGCTCCAGGGTAATCAACCACCACCTGCAACAAAAAACGATCAAGCTGTGCCTGTGGCAAATCATAGGTGCCTTCGTGTTCTATCGGGTTTTGCGTTGCCACTACCATAAAGGGTTCTGGAAGGTTATAGGTGGTATTACCTACACTGACTTGTTGTTCAGCCATCGCCTCAAGCAATGCAGATTGTACTTTTGCCGGCGCTCTGTTTATTTCATCAGCCAGAATAAGCTGATTAAAAACAGGACCGGGTTGAAATTCAAACGCCGAATCAGCCGGTCTGAAAATTTCTGTACCCGTAATATCTGACGGCAGCAGATCAGGGGTAAATTGCACGCGTTTAAATGAAGCATCAAGCAGCGAGGCCAGAATTTTAACAGCGCGTGTTTTTGCAAGGCCAGGTGCACCCTCAATCAACAGGTGCCCATTGGACAGCAATCCAATAGCAAGTCTTTCAGCCAGGTGCGGCTGCCCGATCACGGCATCGCTCAACGCTTCTACCAGCGACTGAAATGCCACTCCTGCAGCGGTCATATTTCTCTCCGGTCATACATCAGCTAAGGCTTAAACAACATACACGACAACCAGACAATATCAATCACGACATTCCTGTTCACAGAGACATCATTACTATCTTAGCCACGCAAGCAAAGCCGGTTGCTACTGACCTTCTCCAAACATTCTCGTATGACAGCACTTAGTCGACGGAGCGCTTGCCGATATCTCTATTTCCGATTGTCGTATCAGAATTTCCTCAGAGACAAACACACAGGAACGAGCACCGGTTTATACACCGGGGTTATAATATACGGGCCCAGTCCCGCTACTCAAAGATGTGTTTTAAGACCAGTGATTTAAATTCAGCAGAGTGTACTTCACCTTCGGGCAAATGCTGTGCATTCGAACTGATCAGCACCGGACCATGATCCGGCTCGTCGGTGGGACGACCGTGCGAGCCCCTGACAATTTGCGTATCTTTCAACGAAATGACATCAAGCAGCGTTCTAAAGCCCATCTTCTTTCTCGCCAACCTTGATGCAATGGCGGCCATCGGCACTTTTATTTCCGGATCTACAAACAGTTCTACGGGGTCATAACCTGGCTTTCGATGTATATCAACGGTGCGCGCGTAGTCCGGTGCTCGATTATCATCCAGCCAGTAGTAATAACTAAACCAACGATCAGCCTGCGAAATAGCCACCAACTCACCGGCACGCTCATGATCAAGCCCCCATTGTTTTTTACCCTCGT
The DNA here is from genome assembly GCA_937922015.1 of uncultured Granulosicoccaceae bacterium. GTDB lineage: Bacteria > Pseudomonadota > Gammaproteobacteria > Granulosicoccales > Granulosicoccaceae. Next base: position 14,936 of record CAKZVB010000302.1, on the reverse strand, counting down.
CGTCCAGAACATGTTCAATGCCGTCCAGCCGCATTAGCAGCTCCCGGGTTTTTTCCAGACAGGCGGGGTTATTCACATAGACATGGGCAAGCTGATGATCGGCCACGGCAAATGCATCTGAGGCACCGGCATCAAATTGCTCCCTGTCTTTTTCTACCCTGACTTTTAACAAGCCGGCTTTGCGCAACTCCCGATTAATATGCACCGCATCAGTGACAGGTGTGATGCCATATTCCGAGACCACGATAATATTCTGCCCAAGGCCGTCTGCGGTTTCTATTAGCTGACCACATAGCTCATCTACCTGCTTCAGGTCACGCTGAATGTCAGCATGTTCCAGATCCGGACCCAGCCGCTGCAGGTTATAATCAAGATGGGGCAGATAAGTGAGCGTAAGTGTTGGATTGCGGGTTTCCATCATGTGGCGCGTAGCATCGGAGATCCACTTACTGGACGTGATATCCGCTGCCGGCCCCCAGAACTTAAACAGTGGAAACTGGCCGAATTTGGCGTCTAGCTCGTCGTGAAGTTCTGCAGGATAGGCGTAGTGGTCAGGGATTTTTCGACCGTCTGCCGGGTACATTGGTCGCGGGGTGGCACTCCAGTCTGCGGTCGAATACATGTTGTACCACCAGAACATTTTGGCACAAGTAAATTCTGCATCGCGCGCTTTACCCGCCTCCCATATTTTCTCGCCACCCACCAGTCGATTTGATTGTCGCCACAACCACACTTCTGATAAGTCGCGAAAGTACCAGCCGTTGGCGACAATCCCGTGCTCCGATGGCATTTCACCGGTTAACAAGGTTGACTGTGCCGTACATGTCACCGCCGGTGTCACCGCGGTCAGTGGCCGCAACCCACCCCTGCGAGACAATTTAAGCAGGTGGGGTGTATGTTCCCCGACCAGCGCAGGGCTGAGCCCAACCACCAAAATAACAAGAGTTTTCTGCATGCCACCATCATACTGAGCCAGACAGTTTTAATGCAACTACTCAAGTTACTCTACCAGTGATCCATCCAACTGATAATTGAGGTCAACGACCACGGGACGGTTCCGAATTACCGGTGACCGGTTTTATTGACATACTCATTCGCGCGACCTTTAACTGTTCCGGTACACTACAGTCTGACAAAAGCAAGTAACAAAACATGCGCTTGAAAAATCACACCGGCTCGGTTGACCACCTCACCTACTGTTCCAACATTCACCCCGGCGAAAGCTGGGATGAGGTTCTGCACAATGTGCAAAAACACATCCCGCTGGTCCGAAAAGAAGTTCAAGTCGATGGCGATTTCGGCATCGGCCTGCGTCTTTCTGCCGCCGCCGCCGCCGCTCTTTCTAAACCTGACGCGATGTCACATTTCAAACAGTTGCTGGCAGATCACCAAAGCTACGTATTTACGATCAATGGTTTTCCTTACGGCCCCTTTCACGGCACGCGCGTCAAAGAAGATGTCTATCTGCCGGACTGGAAAGATCAGGAACGTTTGCGCTATACCAACCAACTGGCCGATATATTCGGCCAATTTCTGCCGGCCGGTCAAACCGGCAGCATCAGCACCGTACCCGGGGCATTTAAGGCCTGCGTGCAAAATGACGACGATATTGCCTTAATGGCTGCCAATATGGTCAGTCACTGTGCGCACCTGGCCAACCTTGATCGAACACAAAACACGTGCATCGTGCTGGCGCTGGAACCAGAGCCCTGCTGCTTTCTGGAAACCATTGAAGAATCGATAACCTTTTTCAATAACAGCCTATTCGGCCCGGCCTCCGTTAAGCAGCTGCAAAATGAGCTGAATATCAGCGCTTCCGAGTCAGAAAAACTGCTGCGCAAACACCTGACACTTTGCCTTGATCTGTGCCACGCCGCGGTAGAGTTTGAAGATGCAGCTACTTGCCTTAGCACTCTGAGAGAGGCACAAATAAAAATCGGCAAGCTACAAATAAGCGCCGGCCTGCGTCTGAACAACGTAACCGTTGAAAGTGCAGAACTGCTGCGCCCCTTCATCGATGAAGTCTATCTGCATCAGGTGGTCGAAAACCACGACGGCAAAATCAATCGTTTTACCGATCTGCCACAAGCCTTTGAAAAACTCAGCAATGACAACAAACCCAGAGAGTGGCGGGTTCATTTTCATGTACCTGTATTTCTGGATGATCTGGGCGATTTTTCCTCAACACAATTTTTCATTCGCGAAGCCCTGGCACTGCATAAAGTTCAGCCCATCAGCGAACATCTCGAAGTTGAAACCTACACCTGGAATGTTCTGCCCGATGTTTATAAAAACCAAACCATCGACCAGGCAATAGGCCGCGAACTCAACTGGGTAAAACAACAATTGTCATGAGCTGGAATACCAAAACCTTTTTAACGCTGGGCAGAGTGTCAAACCTGCCGACAGTCTGGAGCAACACACTTGCAGGGGTTGTGCTTGCGGGCGTCAATCCACTTAACTGGAACATAGCAACCCTCATCGTTGCCATGTCGATGGCCTATATCGGCGGTATGTTTTTAAACGACGCCTTTGATCGTGAGATAGATGCAAAGGAACGCCCCGAACGACCGATACCGGCAGGACACATAAAAGCCGCAGAAGTTTTCTCTGCAGGCTTCACGTTGCTGGTTGGCGCGATTTTTTTCACGTTGCTTGCAGCACTGGGCTGGGGCAGCGGCAGTGCGCTGATTGCCACTGCAATGGCTATACTGTTGTGCGGTTCAATTGTGCTGTACAACATGTGGCACAAAAATAACCCGTACAGCCCGGTCATTATGGGTTTATGCCGTTTGTTTGTGTACCTGTGCGCGGCCTTCACGGCCACCAGAAGCCCTTCTGTCATGGTGTATATAGGCGCGATTGTATTACTGACCTATCTGATCGGCCTGACCTACACAGCAAAACAGGAAAACCTGGGCGAGGTTAAAAACATGTGGCCAGTCGCTTTTATTGCAGTGCCAGCCATCTTCGGCATTTACGCTGCCAACACTGACGCGCAAGTGTGGGCGCCGCTACTCATATTTGTGCTCTGGGTTTGTTTTTGTCTGTATCTGATTAAACGAAAAGAGGCCGGCGATATACCTACAGCCGTAGTTTCAATGATTGCCGGAATCTCATTGGTAGACGCGATCTTTATTGCCTCGACAAGCAGCCTTATCATTATGGCATTTGCGATTGCTGCGTTTATATTTACATTATTCTTACAAAACTATGTGTCAGGTACGTAATTGGATTAAACAATTACATATCATCGGCTCAAAGCCGTTGCCTGACTTAAAATAAAGAGCACAAGATGAAAGATAAACCAACCCTTTGGATAACCAGAAAACTCTCCACAAACACGGAAGCCCGTGCGTCCCGCGACTACAACGTTATCTTAAACCCCACGGACATTCTAAGCAGCGCTGAAGACATCATCGCCATGAGCGCTAAAGTCGATGCAATTATCCCCTGCCATTCAGAACAATTCACCGCTAGGGTAGCCGCCTCTCTGGACGACAGATTAAAAATTGTCGCCAACCACTCAGTAGGGGTGGACCACTGCGACCTGACTGCACTTAAAGCACGAGGCATCACTGTCACCAACACACCGGATGTTCTATCAGATGCCACTGCCGAGATCGCTATGTTGCTGTTGCTGGGGGCCGCTCGCCACGCCGTCGATGGGGACTCTCTGGTGCGCAGCGGGCAATGGGACAGTTGGAGCCCCTCTTTTATGGTCGGCACCCAGGTCAGTGGAAAACGTCTTGGGATCGTGGGCATGGGAAAGGTGGGCCAGGTGATGGCGAAACGCGGTCGCGGCTTTGATATGACCATCCACTACCACAACCGCAGCCGCCTGCCGGCCGATCTGGAATGCGGCGCTACTTATCACGACACACTGGAGTCCCTGCTCAATGTTTCTGACTTTTTGTCCCTGCACTGTCCGTCGACAGACACCACACGGGACATCATCAATCAAAAAACACTGGCGCAACTACCCGACGGCGCCATTTTAGTGAACACGGCTCGTGGAGCTCTGGTTGACGAGACAGCACTGATCAATGCCATCAGCTCTGGTAAATTGGCCGCGGCAGGTATCGATTGTTTCAAAACTGAGCCACTTGGCAACCCGCAGTTCTCGGCCCACAAAAATATCTTCACCCTGCCCCACATAGGCAGCGCCACCTTAGAAACCCGGGATGCCATGGGATTTCGGGCGCTGGACAACCTCGATGCGTTTTTCAATGGCGGTGAACCGAAAGACAAACTTGTCTGACACAGACTGCCGCACCGCAGACTGGCAAAGTGCAACTGTTAAAAAACACGCTCAGTAAGCTATTATCCGACTATCAGGGCCAGCTACCCGGAGGATTCGGCGCGCATAGTCAATCGCGCAGAACAGGTCGCCCTATCGCCTGAGAAGCGTGGCCACGCGTCGAGGGAGATCGGTTGAGATGTGACGCTCTATTGGCTCTGGCGCGAATAGACACTCTGTCATTTCAGGATTAACCCGAAATTTACTACGAACACTGCAAACACAGACATAATAGCGAATTTCGCCGGTCGCCTTATGACTAATGATAGCCAGACACACGTGCTCGCCCACAATTTCCCTAGTTATCTACCCGGTATAGTGGTAAATTCACGGTGGTTTTATACGATAGCGTCCTGCTGATGCAATTTGCCTCATCACGACAAAAACACTAGCTAAAACAATACAGTTCTGTGCACTGCGTATTTTTAGCCAGAACCAATATACGCAAATTCCGGGGTTACCCCCAGTGGAGGAAAAACAATGACCGAAACCGTTAATCGACGCAAATTTCTTAAAGGCTCCGCGCTTGCCGCAACCGCTACGGCCGCAGGCACCCTGGCTGCGCCAGCGATTGTAAAAGCTGCGCCAGTTACACTGAAGATGCAGGCTGCCTGGGGTGGTGGAATCTTTCTGGACAACGCAAAATCCTACGTTGACCGGGTAAACGCCATGGCTGGTGACGCACTCAAAATCGAGCTGCTTCCCGTCAACTCCGTGGTCAAGACAAGCCAGATGCAGGACGCCGTACACCGTGGTGTATTGGATGCTGCTCACTACGTGCCTGCGTACTGGTACTCCAAATCACAGGCAGCGTCGCTGTTCGGCACCGGTCCTTGCTTCGGCTGGTCAAGCCAGGAAGTTCTGGGTTGGTTGCACTACGGCGGCGGACAGGAATTATTCGACGAGCTCATGGGTTCTCTGGGTCTGAATGTTGTCAGTTTTTTCAACAGCGCCATGCCGGCACAACCACTGGGCTGGTTTAAAGAAGAAATCAAAGACGCCAGCCAGATGAAAGGCCTTAAGTATCGTACTGTTGGTCTGGCCGCAGACGTACTACTTGAAATGGGTATGTCTGTAGTTCAGCTGCCGGGCGGTGAAATTCAACCGGCAATGAAATCAGGCTTGATTGACGCTGCAGAATTCAACAACCCGACTTCAGATCGCGACTTTGGTATGCAGGACGTTTCAAAGCACTATCACCTGGCAAGCTTCCACCAGTCACAAGAATTCTTCGAAGTCACCTTCAACAAGAAAAAGTACGATGCGCTGCCAGCAGAACTGCAGGCAATTCTGAAGTACGCGTCAGAAGCTGAGAATTCAAACTTCTACTGGCACAACACCAAGCGCTACGCAGAAGACTTAGTCACACTACGTGACGAGCAAGGCGTTAACGTTTATCGCACACCTGACTCGGTAATGGCAGAGCAGTTAAAAGCATGGGATGTCGTTGTCGAACGTATTTCCGGTCAGGATCCATTCTTCGCCAAGGTTATTGAGTCACAAAAAGCCTACGCAAAAGACGTGATGAACTACCTGAACCTGAATCAACCAGACTACAAGCTGGCTTACAAACACCACTTCGGTTGATTTGCCGGTTTAGCTTAATTGTCTATTGATTTACGCTGTAACGGGAGCCACTCGGCTCCCGTCTTTATGTTCAACCATTAAAAATATATATAAGGAGCAGGCGTGAAAAGCAGCAAATTTGTCTACGCCATAGAAAGCCTGAGTGTTTGGGTTGGCCGGGCCTTTGGCTGGTGCATTCTGGTATTAACGCTTTCTGTCTCCTACGAAGTGTTCGTTCGTTATGTTTTGAACGAACCCACGGTCTGGGCCTTCGACACCATGGTGCAAATGTACGGCGCACTGTTCATGATGGCCGGAGCTTACGCATTGGCCCAGGACAGCCATGTACGCGGCGACGTTTTATACCGCCTTTTTCCGGTTCGCATGCAGGCCAGTATCGATTTTATTCTGTACCTTATATTCTTCTTTCCCGGCATGCTGGCACTATTCTGGTTCGGCTGGGAGATTGCCAGTGATTCATGGCGCTACAAAGAGGTCAGCTGGAACAGCCCGGCCCGAATTCAGGTTTATTTTTTCAAAACCATCATACCGTTTGCCGCAGCGCTTCTTCTGCTGCAGGGACTCTCTGAACTAGTCAGATGTTGGCGGGCGATCAGAACAGGAGTGTGGATGGAACGTCTTGACGATGTGCGTGAGACGGAAGACGCGCTGATTGACAATCCGCCTATCAATGCTGACATAAAGCAGCCCTGAACTGCTCCCGCAAAGTCCACAGTTAAACCGCATAAAAGTACCAGCTAACAGAGCAAGATCATGACGAATCCAGAAGTCGCCATTCTAATGTTGTCGTTGTTTATCCTGTTGGTGTTATTGGGTTTCCCAATCGCCTTCACACTGCTTGCTATGGGGGTGGGCTTTGGCTACTACGCCTACTATTCCGGCCCTATAGAATCAGTTAGCGACGTATTTAACAACAATATCTTCTACCTGCTAAACCAGAACACCTACTCGGTGATGGAGAATGACACGCTGGTCGCGATTCCGTTGTTTTTGTTTATGGGTTACGTAGTCGAGCGCGCCAACATCGTTAGTCGATTGTTCTCATCGCTGCAACTGGCGGCAAGAAATCTACCCGGATCCATGGCCATCGCCGCGCTGATAACGTGTACGGTATTTTCAACCGCCAGCGGTATCGTTGGCGCCGTGGTTACGCTCATGGGCCTGCTCGCATTCCCCGCAATGACGCAAGCCAACTACCGCAAAGACTTTAGTGCCGGCGTTATCTGTGCCGGCGGTACGCTGGGTATCCTTATACCGCCATCAATTATGTTAATTGTATACGCCGCCATCGCCGAGCTATCACCACTGCGTCTCTATGCTGCCGCCGTTTTCCCAGGCTTGCTATTGGCCGGAATGTATATCGTCTATGTTATTACACGCGTCTGGATCAACCCGTCTATCGCTCCCAAACCCGTCATTGATCCCGGCTTGTCACGCGCGCATATCTACTTCCAGTTACTAATATCATTCGTGCCGCTAACCATACTAATCATGCTGGTTCTGGGCTCAATACTTGGTGGGCTTGCAACACCGGCCGAGGCAGCAGCAATGGGCGCGTTTGGCGGCCTTATCCTCGCCGCACTCTACCGATCCCTGACCTGGACTAAACTGAAAGAGTCGGTATTTTTAACCGCAAAAGCCACCGCGATGGTGTGCTGGATGTTTGTCGGCTCATGGACCTTTGCATCAGTATTTTCCTATCTGGGTGGCCACGACATTATCGAGCACTGGGTATTGGCGATGGAACTTCAGCCATGGCAATTCCTGGTGATGGTGCAACTTATTATTTTCCTGTTGGGCTGGCCACTGGAATGGTCCGAGATACTCATCATCTTTGTTCCTATTTTTCTGCCAATGCTCGACACCTTCGGTGTGAACCCGTACTTTTTCGCGATGCTGGTGGCTCTTAACCTGCAAACGTCATTTCTGACACCACCGATGGCGATGTCCGCCTACTATTTAAAAGGCGTACTCAAAGATGAAATAGAATTGATGCAGATCTTCAAGGGGATTATTCCGTATTTAGGAATAGTTATTTTCTGTATGGTGCTCATGTATATCTTCCCTGGCATTGCGCTGTGGTTCCCGGACTATTTGTTTGGTGAGTACATACCGTAGTAGCAATCGTCAATGGATAATCTAAGCATCCGTGAGTGTGTCGCACTAATCGCCGAGGGCAAACTCACCTCGGTGCAAATGGTGGAAAGTTGCTTTCAATGTATTGAAGCAACTGAATCAGCCATTCATGCCTGGCAACATCTGGACAAGGAGTCTGCGCTGGCTCAGGCCGAAGCACTTGACGACATCAGGCGTCGCGGCGGGCCACTTGGTGCCTTGCACGGCATACCGATAGGGCTCAAAGATATCTTTGACACCAGAGATATGCCGACGGAATACGGCAGCCCTATCTACAAAGACCATCATCCAGATGTAAACGCTACCGTGGTGGACAAACTAAAGGAAGCCGGGGCAGTCATACTGGGCAAGACGGCATCCACCGAATTCGCCTACATGCATCCGACTGAGACCAGAAACCCGCACGACTACCAATACAGCCCCGGCGGTTCGTCAAGCGGATCGGCGGCCGCCGTTGCCGCAGGGCATGTACCACTTGCACTGGGCTCCCAGACCAATGGCTCTGTAATCCGGCCCGCCTCTTTTTGCGGCGTGTACGGTTACAAACCGTCACGCGGTATCATCTCGCGTAATGGGGTACTGCAAACATCACAGCATCTGGATCATGTTGGCGTCTTTGCAAGAGACATTGGTGATCTTGCGTTGCTAACCGACTGTATCTCAGGCTACGACCCGGCAGACGATGCCAGTTACCTGAAACCACGCCCACACCAACTTGCGGGTTATCTGTCAGAGGTTCCGATTGAACCTGCATTTGTCTGGATAGACCTGCCCTACGCTGACCGCTATACAAGCGATGCTACCGAAGGCTTTAATGAACTGATCAGTGCAATCGGCAGCCACATAGAACGTGTACCCGCACCGCAATCCTTCGCCGCCCTGCCCGCCTGCCACAAAACAATCTATGACTATGAGATTTATCGATGTCTGGAGTCCGAGCGTACGCAGCATGCAGACAAACTAAGTGCGACCACTCAGGCCGCCATGGAAACAGCAGCCATGGTCAGCGATGAAGCCTACGCCGAGGCGCTGGAAATTCAACGCGCCGCCAATGACTGGTTCGAGACATTCTTCCACGACTACGATGCCATCGTGACACCATCCGCAACAGGCGAACCGCCAAAATTCGGCAATGGCACCGGAGACCCGATTTGCTGCACGCTATGGACGCTATGCGGCTTGCCAACACTGACAATGCCACTTTTAAGCGGCAATAATAATCTGCCTATCGGTGTACAACTCGTAGGTGCTTACAACCAGGACGATCGCCTGCTGCGCAGCGCACGCTGGCTGCTCGGACAACTGCGAGACGACCCGCCCACGCACCCGGCTTAATTGCCGCGTCGAACTACAAGGGATAATATTATGCAAAAAGAATCATCTAAAACCTCGCCAGCGATCCGACTGACCTCAGCCATCATCGGCTTTATTCTGGTGGCGACTTTTGTATTCGGGCTGTCCTACAGCATCTCTACCGGTTTCGCGGGTTTTGAAGGAGGACTGCCATTTGCAATCATAACCGTTATCGTGATGTGTATGGTTTTGTATGATATCTGGGAAGAATGTATTCGCAAACCAAAAAAATAGGCGGACGAAAACAATATGACAGTGGCCTGATCAGGTCACTGTTGCTGACACACTCAGTCTGCCTTATCCAAAATAAAAGCAAACCCGGCAGCACTATTATAATAGTGATGTAACACAGAGCGGTTATCTACAACCCTGCTTCGAGCCTGCTTCAGTTAACTCTGGCGGCTGGTCAACTATGACAAGAAGCCAACAGCAACTCACGTACTTGCTTGTACTCAGCAACCCGTGCAAAGTCTTTATCTGTTGGATTCGGAATACGTGAAAGATCCATATTTTCTGCGTTATCCGCCAGCTTCACCGCGCATGCCACCGCATCTGCGGCCGCTCTTTTCGCAGCATCCATTCGGGTTTCACCTGCAAGTTTTGTAAGTGCAACCACGGCTGTAACAACAGGCTCCGGGAACCCTTCACTGATCAAATCTTCGATACTAACCGGGGTATCTTCGACCACGTCATGAAGTACCCCTGCCATGCGCTCATGCTCACCGCTCAGCCGCAGCATGACTTTAATCGGGTGCAGAATATACGGCTGACCCGCCTTATCAAATTGACCCGCATGGGCATGTGCTGCGATCTCGATTGCGCGTTCAAGGGTAGACATTGTTGCTCCGTTTTCAAAGCAGGAGTCTGCGCGGCAGAACCTCTGCTACTGCGCAGACCCCTAGTAATTTGTATTAAACTGGAATTTCGACAGTTCTTTTTTCAGCATATTGGTATAGATGGGAATGGCAAACCAACTGTACGCCACCAGTGCCAGCCAAGCGAGTGATGTGACTCGCGACATACTGGCAAATCCCAGATCGAGCAGCACTCTGGCCAACAAGGTAAAACAAACGTAAGCACCAATCAACACGGCTATTTGCCGCGACTGATTCATACCGGTTAACCAAGCATTAAATCGCCACCACCAGCCGATAAACCGGTTCTGTTGCGCTTTAATATCGCAAAACAACATGATAGCTTTCGGGTCATCAGGATTCTGCGAAATACAAAAAGCGGCTTTTTCCCGAGCCTGCTCAAGATCACCTGACATCAATGCTATTCTGCCCAGAAGCACATGCATATCGGTATTTACAGGGTCTAGTTCAAGCGCTTCGTGCGCATGCACCAGCGCCTGTTTTTGATTGCCATTGTCCAGATAATATTCACTCAACTCTCCGAACACTTCTGACGATTGTGCATTCAGTGACAGTGCTGATTTTATTTCCTGCAGGCGCTGGCCCTGCTTTCCCTGCGCATCGTAAGCACGAGCTTTTAATAAAAATAGTTCTTCGTCTTCAGGATCAAATTGTATCGCCTGCTCAGCGGATAACAAAGCCTCGGCAGGCTTGTTCTTTAACAAATGCAGTGAGCCCCGGATATAGTGAACATAGGGATCAGTTGGATCGAGGGAGGCGGCGACACGGCACTCGTGTTCAGCTGCCTCTAATCTAAATCTGGACATCAGTGCACTGGCAAGAGCCGCATGATACATGGCGCTGTTCGGGTCTTCACCTAACAGGATCTTGAGGTTTTCTATTGCCGCGTCAGGCTGATTTCGCCTCAACTGATCGAGGGCCAGAGAAAAGCGAGGATGACTTGCGCTCATTATCCCTGCTCCTGCTGTTCGCGGATGTAACGCCACAATTCGTAAACCGGCATCTGACGCAGATAGATTAAATACAAAAAAGTCAGGTATATCGCCGAGGTATATATTCGCAAATAGGGCCCAAATGCTGTTGACTGAAAGCCCGGAACATTCGCCTGCATCAGAAAACCCACCACAACAAAGCTGAGCATGACAATAGCAAAGGCTGCCAATGCGTACAGACATTCTCTTACCAATGTGGGGCTTCCAAGACACCAGCTATTGAATAGTAACCAGACTACCATTAGGTAGCGAAACGGGGCTGGCACCAGCATACACGCAAGCAGAATAATAAATGGCTGCACTATTAAATTACTGGTGAAGCGCGGCTTCGGCTCATCGATGATCTGGTACCCGGCAGACGTCATAGCTGTTCTCTGTTATTTACTTGCCGAACTTATTGATAAAGTCCAGAACATCGTTGTAACGACCTGCATCATTTGCGTATCGCGCGTAATTTTTTGCCGTTGTCAGCCACTCAATCGTGGTTGGCTTAATTTCCGCCAGAGCCTGCTTAATGTGCGCCATTGAGATTGGCACGTCCCCACCTTGCTCGAGAGATTCTTCGATAGCTTCATCTGCCGCCGTCTCGACAAGATTGCTTATGTCTGCACCCGAAAAGCCGGAGGTATTCGATGCGATAACATCTTTATTAATATCTGAACTACAGGGCCTTGAAGCAAGCTCAAGCCGCAGAATTTCAGCTCTGGCCAGCTTGTCCGGTGGCGGCACAAAAAACATCCGGTCAAATCTTCCGGGCCTCAGAAACGCTGAGTCTATGGCCCACGGGGTATTGGTCGATGCCAGCGTTAATACCCCTTGATTATTCTGCGCAAAGCCATCCATTTCCGATAGAAACTGACTGACAATATTCGCGCCAGAGCTGTTTCTGCCATGTTCGCGCTTACCCGCAAGTGCTTCAAGCTCATCGAAAAATAATACCGAGGGTGTACTGGCACGGGCTTTTTCAAACAGCCTGTGGAGCTTTTGCTCTGATTCGCCAATGTACATATCAAGCACATCAGAAATTTCGACATTCAGAAACTCGGCTCCACACTGCCCTGCAGTAGCGCGGGCAATAAGTGTTTTGCCACACCCGGGCGGTCCATAGAGAAGAACACCTCCACCGATTTTCTTTTTAAAGCGCTGATAGATAGAGGGCTTTTGAAAAGGCAGTATTATCTTTTTGTTAATTTGCTTTTTGACGTCGACCAGTCCCGCCACATCGTCAAAATTAACGCTGCTTTGTTCAGGCTGTACAAACGTGGCAAGCTCCACCACTTCGGCTTTCTCAACCAGGCGCAGTTTTACTTTTTGATTCTTCGGGTTCCCGTCTGCTGCCATACGCTGCACCGAATATAAATTATCCAGCTCACTACTGGCCAGATCAGGAGAGTCTTTGGTTGCGGCTACATACAGTTTTCGCGCAGCTTCCGTATCTCCGTCCATCAGAGCACAACGGGCTAACAAAATCTGCTGGGACGGACGCGACTCATCAAGGAAGGATCGGGCGTCGTTGTGATGGCCACTGTCAAGCAACGCATCGAACAATCGAACCGCCCGATCATCATCTACGGGTGCTTTTATATTCGCTACAAAAGGCAACGCTTCATCGATACCGGACGACTGAATCAGCTCAAGGCTTATCACCAGCGCCAGATCAGACGATGGTGCTACACCATACGCTGCAATAAGACTATCCAGAGAGGCTCTATCCATACCAGACACTTTTCACTTCGGCACAAAAGATAAATAATAGTATACACCAGTCATATCGCCGGCTTAGGCATTACATCGATCAATTTCCGGCGCGTATTTTTAGTCGACTCTGTATCGTCTCGCAAGGGTATTTGTTAATTATCAGATACAAAGATCCGCCTGGCCAGGGCAGTTGTGCTCACGATTATGCAATTTCCCTGCTGTGACAATACAATAGAGAACATGAATATCACCGACGCACTCGATCTGCTAAATAAGTCCCTCATTAGCCACGGCCTGTCCGACTGGACCGGCGGACTGGACAACTCACGGCGACGGTTTGGCCTGTGCAGCATCGGTAAAAAACACATCAGCATCAGTAAACCTCTGTGTGAATTGAATAGCGATGATGAAGTACGCGACACTATTCTTCATGAAATTGCCCACGCGCTGGCATGGCAGCGCCACAATGAGAATTGCGGACATGATAAGCGCTGGAAAGCAATCTGTGTTGAAATCGGCGCCCGACCAGTGGCCTGCTTTGACCATGACGTCGTACAACCCGCCGCCCCCTGGGTGCTGGTGCATCGCGAGACTGGTGAAGTTTTTCGCTCCTACTATAAAAGGCCAAAGCGAAACTGGTCCGACGTATGGATCCGTGGCCGCAAGACCGACACCTACGGCATGCTTGAAATCCGCGCCTCTACAGTCGGGCAAGCGACAGATGGCGCAACACAATCAACGCAGGCATTGCAGCCTGTAACCCGCTTTGATCCACAGTCAGTTGTTCTATTCAAGGAAAAACTATTGGCCCACATTGATGAGTTTGTATCTGCCCAGGGTTTGACCCTGTCGCAGACCAAAGGCAGATACTCAGACCGGGAATGCGATATTACGCTGACTTTCAAGGTGCCCGAAATCGATGGAGAAGACCCGCAACGCATAGAGTTCGCAGCAATAGCCGCGGCTTTCAATTTGAAACCAGAGGATTACCATCGTAAGTTCAGCGTCAATGGCACGGAGTTCCAGCTCACCGGTCTTAAGATCAGTAACAGGAAATATCCTGTAATCGCCATGGACAAAACAGGCCGGCGCTTCAAATTCGAAAGGAGTGTTCTGGACAATCTGCTGATTGATGGCATAGACTGAATTGCGTTCAAAAGCAGTTGCATCAACTACTGCCTTGTCCCCGCAAACGCAAATACCGAATTTATAGATCAGAACTAATTCCGCCGGGACATGTCTCAGAAACCACAATCCACACAGAGACAGAAACGATGAAAAAAATACTGGGCACACTGGGTTTAATGGCCATTTTGTCTACAAACAGCTTCGCAGACAACGGCTTGATAAGCGTCAAAAGCGCACATGATGTCAAAGCTACCGCAGACAAGCTCGAAACTGTGCTCAAATCCAAGGGCATGAATGTTTTTGGTCGCGTCGATCATGCTGGTGGCGCCGAAGCCGCAGGAATGAAACTGTCCCCGACTGAAGTAGTGATTTTCGGAAACCCCAAGGTGGGTACGCCGCTGATGAATTGTGCTCCAACCATGGCGATAGACCTCCCGCAAAAGGCGCTGGTGTGGGAGGATGAATCCGGTCAGGTCTGGCTGACCTACAATGACCCCGCCTATCTTGCTGCCCGCCACGACATGAAAGGCTGCGAAGAGGTACTGAAAAAAGTTACCGGCGCGCTCGGCAATTTCGCAGCTGCTGCAACTTCTAAGTAGTACCGCAAAACTCGTGAGAGAACCCGATTAGGTTCTCTCCGAGTGTCACATTGGTCTTTCCAATTGCTTCTATCAAACGCATACCACCGCAGCCCCCTGCTACTTTACAGTCAGAATTCCCAGTCCCTCCTGCGCCTTGCTTTGCGATCAACATAACAAATACACCAAAAGCAACCACCTGGTCACTAAGTAAATCAATCCGTCAGCCGATACCCTTGCGCGGAAGCATCGTACTTCCACTCAGCATACAATTATAAAAACGGACGTA
>CAKZVB010000301.1 GCA_937922015.1 uncultured Granulosicoccaceae bacterium | reverse complement strand
CATACCCACCATATTAGTACGCATTACCGGCAAACCGGCGCGAGTGTTACGCACCGACAGTAGATTGCCGAGTGACGCGAACCAGGTGGCAAGCACGCCGAGAGCCACAGCGTAGATAAGCTCACCATCCGATTGCACCTCGGCGAACTCCGGGTAAAACACTAACACTAACCCTGCGATACCAATGAGACTGGCAACAAGAGTTCCGGGGTTTACCGGCACACGAAAAAACACCACTTGATTGACGATATTCATTATCGTAATTAGTGAAAACAAAATCGCGACAAGGCCGGTGGTCAGATGGTTGGATACCAGATAGAAAAGCCAATAGTTAAGGCTGAACAACATCAGACCCTGAGCGCAAACAAACCATAAATCACGGCCTCTGGGCAGATCTTTCAATCGCCCCCGGACACCGAGCCACGCTGCCAATGCTGCTGCGGCAATGAAAAAACGCCAGGCCACCGACCAACTCTCGGGCACGGTTCCCAGTTGCAGCTTTATCACGTACCAGGTGGTACCCCAGATCAGGACAGTGACAATATATAACAACAAATTAGCCACGATTGCTCCGGGTAATTGTGAGACAGGCTGCGAAATATTTTTGTACCTGACTAACGGCACGCACAGCTCGAGTGCAAGGTATCATGGATACGCTGGCACTACGCTACCTGTCAGCGGCTATCGTGTACCTTTAGCACCAGCATGTCAGCATACAATGCAGAGCGACATGCTAATATGTGCAATTGGGTTGATTTGCCCCGCACTTGTGTTTGAACCTCTTGAACAGGGTTTGTTGCCGCATGCTGCACAGCAGGCACTACGGCTTTGCAGTCTTGTTATACAGAAGAGCTATCAATGCTCCAGTTGATTTGTCCGGCCCACCGTTCCGCCGAATCTGCTATCAGATCGAATACCGGGTCTTTTAAATCGAGATAAGGGCCGGTCCCACCGGATTCCGATTTCGGGCCCACCAGTTCTGCAATTTTTAATTTGAACGATCCATAGGCATCGCAGGCTCGAGGGTTTGATCTGAGATAATCTCTAAACAGCAACGCATAGCGTTGATTTTTGCGCCCAGATTCCCGTACATGTATATGCGCTGGCACGTTAGCCGGATCATTCGATTTAAAGTAGGCCTTGCGCCACTGCTCTGGCGAGTCCCGCTCCCAGGGAGGCGGTCGATCCTTATCTACATCTGCGCGAAAATAAAATCCCTGATGCTCGAGCGGTTTAACCACCTCTGATATAACCGCCAGTGAATCAACGGTTACCTGAACATCAATGACGGGCTTGGCCACAAGACCGGGTACCGCTGTTGATCCTATATGATCAATACGTGTCGCCCTCGTGCCAAAAGCCTTATTCAGATTCTTTTCGATACTTGAATAATGATCCTGCCACACAGACAGATACGCCACTGGAGCTTGCAACATTGAGTATGTTCCCGATCTGTAGTCGATTCAGAAACCCTGAATGGCAAAGGTAATACCCGGCTCTTGAATATTGCCGAAAAGAACGCGTCCATCAGGGGAAAAGCAAAGACCTGCGATCTCTTCACCCCGCTCGCGGTTTCTGGCGATACAGCTTAAAGTACCGTCTGCAGACAGTTTCTGGATTAAACACTCACCATCGTTGTCTTCTGCCAGATAGATTTCACCAGCCGGTGCTATGGTCAGGTTATCAGGGTGACAAAGATCCGTTTGTGCATCAGCTTGTGCCAGCAGAGTAAGACGCGCCTGATCTTCCCGATCCTCTAGTTTAAACACCTGGCCTTTACCTTTCGGCCCACCTTCAGTTGCTGAAAAAACCAGAGTGTCATTGTCGAACCAGCATCCCTCGCCTCGAGCAAAAACTGCAGCACCCAGCGCTTGTGAGTCGACACTGACATCAATCCCCGCCAGTGGATCAGGCACGTCTACCCATTCGATCAATTTCGACTCACCGCTTTTCATAAGGGATGCGTTAAATGTATTTTCACCGACAACGCGAAGCGCCTGAAGAATTCCTTCAAATGGCTTTTCTGCATCCACGGGCAGGAAACGATACAAACAGCCAGTATCGATATCTTCGGTTAAATAACATCGTCCCGTGCGAGTATCGAAGCCTGCGGCCTCGTGCACGAATCGGCCATAGGCATCGATTCGCTGCGGAGCCTGGAGCGTCTCCGCGTTTATATCACATAGAAAAACAAACCCGTGAGTTTCACCACCATCGCGTTCGAGCGTTTCTTCACAGGACAACCACCCGTAGGGCGTGACTCCTCCCGCGCAGTTGTTGCGGGTTCCCGAGAGCACCATATTGCTTTTGGTCACGGCAAGTGTTTTCGGGTCAAGAACAAGTCGGGACACACCACCCAGATCAGTCTTTGTGTACGCTTCAGCTGGTACTTTGTCTGGCGAATACGCTCCCCTGCCATCACTGCTTCCATGGTGTCGCGGGCTGATTTCGTGGTTTCGCATTAATATCAGACTGCCATCCTCTGCAAGGAAGCAACCCATGCCGTCCGGACGCCCGGGACTTATTGATCCATCACTGAGGGTATTTCCGTTTCTGTCGAGTTCTGAGTAACGCAGCCCGGGAGCAAGGTCAAGATGAGCTCCTGCTACTTGTACAAGCTCTGAGCTTTTACGGTTCGTGCAATCCTTTGCACAGCCATACAAACTCATAAATGGCGCTATAGAGAGGCCGGTTGCTGTGGCTTTTACAAACTGTCTTCTATCCATAGAACGCTGCTGACCAGGATCCATCGATGGCCTGTTGCCAGCGGTGTCGGTTTGATCGGTGTTGCGATTAGACATCTTGCCATCTCCTCTATAATCACAGAGACAGGGTACCAAATCAGGCCGCCGCTGAAATTACGCTTCGATCCAATAACTCACCTTTGAGATGTTAAAACAAGAACGCCTCTGCCAGTACGCCGAAACTGAAACCGCCGCGGCTATAGAAAAACAACATAAACACCACCACAGCAATCACGCTTGCGCTGAATAGTACCCACGGTTTTGCGCTAAACCGGACCAATACCGAATCAGCCAGCAAAAAGACCATCACAGCAAACGGGTAGTTTAACTCACCAACAATCCAGAACCAGGCCTTGGGGCCGGTTATCTCTCCGATTCGGAAAAACCAGAGAATCGGCCAGAAGGCGATCCAGAGGACAGTTGCGGGTATCAACCGACGCCAGGCCGTGGTGAACAGTGAGTCTATTTTCAAAATATAAAAGTCTTGTTAGTGAATTGAAGGACATTGAACGCAAGTTCTTAGATGACCCGAAACCAATCCGGTTCAACCACCAGAGCAATTTTTCAGGATATTGGTACCAATCAGTGCTTTCAGCTAACCAGACCTTGCTGAACCTGCAGTTGATAGTAGTGCAAAGTCTCATCACGGGGCCATTCCGGCGACGAGAACACCACTCCTTTCTCCCAGAACTCCTGTGCGTGCCACGCCTCACGCTCGGCACGACGCTCTTCGTAGTGGGCAATAATCTTTGCACGCATCGCATGCTGCCTGCTATTTGTTGATTCATCGTCAATGCGATTATCCAGCTCATAAGGATCGCTCACAAGATCGTAAAGCTCATCACCGGCACTATAAGCGGAAACATATTTCCAGCCGTCAGCATAGTATATTTTCTGAAAACACACATCACCGGAATGCCCGAAGTGATCACAGATCATCTCCTGACGAGATGCTTCCCCATTGATAATAGGTAGCAGGTCTTCGCCATCGAGTGACAAGGGGTGATCAATAGCAGCTCCGCCTGCACTTAACATAGTCGCGGTAACGTCAAGCAAGTTAACCGGATCAGATATAGTGGTCGCTGGTTTGATTTTTTCCGGCCATCGCATCACCAGCGGAATCCGGCCAACCTCTTCGGTAAACGATGAATATTTATCCCACCCTGCACCATGGGCGGCAATGCCATCACCGTGGTCTGCGGTGACGATCAACAAGGTGTTTTCGTCAAGCCCCAAACTGCTCATGCAATCTACAATCCGACCAATGGCTGCATCGGTTTGCAAACCGGATGCATAACAACGCGCCATGACTGTCTGCCATGTCTGCCAGTCAGCCCAACGTTCACCTGCTCTATGCTGACAACGAAGATCACGCTGCACACGGTATCGAAGAGGTTTGCTGTCCAGTGATTCGTCAAAGCTGGGATACCCGGGTATATCAGCAGGGTTAACAAGATCGGCAAACTCCTGACTGGGGTAATACGGATGATGCGGCCCCCACAGACTCACTACCATCGAAAACGGGCTACCAACACCGGACGATGCGATTTGCCTTAGCTTGTCGGTTGCCATATTGGCTACAAAGAATTGTTCATGCACTTCAGATGGACCCGATAACACGCCGGCACCATCCATAAAATCCCACGGTTCATCGGGCTCCATCAGCACATCCGTGCCGTTGAGCTCCGGTCGCAACAGGTGATGTTCAATACGGCAGGTCGGTTGTTTTTCACCCAGCCGTTGCAGGTATTCTTTGTAGGTATCGCTGGCATACACGTTGCCATACTCCGGCAGGCTCCAGCCGCTGAGACCAAAATGCTCAGGCCCGTGATCGGTGCCGCAATGCCACTTTCCAACATAGTGGTTGTCGTATCCCGACTCTGCCAGCGCATGACAATAAAGCACTTCGTCGTCACGAAATTCTTTGCGATTGTAGAGAATAGGGTATTCACAGTTCCAGCGCATGCCATGTTTATCCGGCCGCTTGCCGGTTAACAAACTGGCTCTGGATGGAGTGCAGACAGGCGTAATAGCATAGGCGCTATTAAACCAGGCCCCTTGCCCTGCCAGTGATTCGAGCCGCGGCCAGCGATAGTCATACCGATCAACACCATAGTGCCCGGAAAAAGCCACATGGTCAGCGATAATCAGAACTATATTAGGAGAAGTTTGTTTCAATACCCGGCCACACTGATGACTGATGCTGAATTATCTACCAGCAGCCCTGCAGTCACAACTAATTCAACGGATCATTAATCAGTGCCCACACTTTAGAAAAGAAAAGCACACATAAACATCGCCGGAAAGGATGACCTGCGGCGGTGGAACTCTATACCGGACTAATCAACCGACAGACCGCCCGGCACTTCGACAGGTATACCAAGCGGTAATTGCGTGGCTGTTTTGCCGGTAAGGGCCGACATAAAGTTGACAAGATCATCAATCTCTTTGTCGCTAAGGGCGACTGGTTCGATATCTATTTTATTGCGAACACGCTGCATCTCTCTGCTGTCAGAACGTATCACAAAATCAATGGCCGCCAACCACGGCGCAGGTACCAGTCCGGCCTGCACAGGCTGCCAGTGATCAAACGACGCGACGGGATTTAAATGGTGTCTGATGATACCTTCAAGGCTCGCGAAAGCACCATTGTGCCCATAGGGGCCTGTTAGCTCGACATTGCGCAGCGACGGTGTGCGAAACCGATAGGCATCTTCCAATGCATCGCTTTCACCCATACGCCCGACGTCCCGCGCCAACGGATCGAAGGGTCTGGTTCTTCCCGGTCCAAACGGGGGCACAGCCAATGCGTAGAATTTTTGATCACTTAACAACGAACCCGAATGACATTGAGCACAGTTGGCCTTGCCATAAAACATTGCCAGACCATTGCGCTGGCTGGCATCAAGCGAAGACTCAACACCGGCCAGATAGTCATCAAACGGTGAATCAAAATTGCGCCACTCGGTCCCCATGAATGCCGCCAGTGCGTGAGCAATGTCGACAATAGTTACTTCATCTGCCTTGTTGATGTGATCAAACGCATCGACAAACAAACTTCCATAAGTCGGGATCACTCGCACACGTTTTGCAATGATCGGCCAGACCTTGTCGATACGATCATGCGCGGCTCCGGCCACTTCATTTTCAGACGGATTGCCCGCCATCTCAAACTGTGATGTCAGCGGCAACAACGCCTGTGCTGCCAACAGATTGTTTAACCCCCTGGGAAGCCACTCGTCAGCGGGGGAGTTAAAACCGTTGTCGTATATATCGGACTTTGAAAGCCTGCCGTCGTGAAACAGGATCTTCACCTCTTTGGCTGCCAGATTCCACAACGACGGCGCATTGCGCGGAATACGTTTCCTGATACGATCGGCGCCCTCGCCTGCTGTGCGCTGCGTGCCAAGGCCGGACCCTCCTTCCCCTATACCGAGAGACAAACCGTCACCACCCCCGAATTTGTGATGGTGACAGGTGCCGCAGGATATATTTTTGTTACCGGATAATATCTTGTCGTAGAACAACAATTGACCCAGCCGGACTTGCCTATCATCAAAAGATAGGAAATCATCAGGACTCAGGGGTTCGGGTAACGGGTATTTCAGATCACCGGCATGCACGCTCTGCCCCCCGACCAGGATCAAGACGGACAGTATAATATGCATAATTTTTTGAAAATGAGTCTTCTTATTGGCGCGCTTTGCGGCCCTGTGGCCAGCCATGCCGAACTTGAACCGGCGCGAGATCTGATGGAGCAGAATGAATTCGGCAAAGCCATGCAGGCGCTGCTGCCAGCCGCTCGCTCCGGCAACGCGGAAGCCGAGGAACTGATTGGTGTTATGTATGCCATGGGGCTTGGTGTTGAACGCGACGACCAGCGGGCATTCGAATGGTATTTGCGCGCTTCCATGAAAGGCCACCCCGGCGCCCAGAGCGGAGTCGGCTGGTATTACGAAGTCGGTCGAGGCATGCCTGCCCCTGATC
Source organism: uncultured Granulosicoccaceae bacterium (assembly GCA_937922015.1). Taxonomy (GTDB): domain Bacteria; phylum Pseudomonadota; class Gammaproteobacteria; order Granulosicoccales; family Granulosicoccaceae. The sequence goes on along the minus strand of CAKZVB010000301.1, from coordinate 22,975 downwards.
TGGTCAGAGCCTACATGTGGTATGTGCTGTCTGCCATCGGCGGTGACCCGGACGCTGCGATCAGCCAGGAGGAAGTGGTGAAAAAAATGACTGCCGGACAGATTGAGAAGGCGCATATTCTAATCGATGACTATAAAAGCTGGCTGTATCCATTTCGTTAGCAACTCATGTCGGGAACCACTGACATCGCCAGTGGTTCCCAACTTTTTACACGCGCTGCATAACAAACTTAATTAAGATCTTTCATATTGGCGTCTTTGATTGCAGCTTCTGCTTTGGCCACTTCACTGGTGAGTGAATCAAATACCGCTTCACCACCTTTCACATTGGCTTTAAACCAATCGTAAACCGGTGCAGCAGCGTCTTTGAAAGCCGCCTTTTCTTCAGGGGTCGGCACGTAAAGATCGCCACCACCTGCAACAAAGTTTTCGTAGGCTTCAATTGATTTACGCTTTGGTGAAGCAAAAGTCGCCTGCTGCAGAGCAGAGAATCCATCAACAACGACCTGGCGAAGTTCTTCCGGCATCGATTTAAATTTGTCGTTGTTCATCCACCACAACGCACCCATGTAGGCGTGACCGTCAAGCGTGACGTACTTGAGACCGGCATCCGGGAATTTCATCCCCATGATATCGGTAATACCGTTTTTGGAACCTTCAACCACACCGGTCTGGAAAGACGTAAACAGCTCAGGCCATGGAATTGGTGTCGGCGATGCACCCAGCGCTTTTACAAGCTCCTGAGGAAGATCAGCAACAACCGTTCGTATTTTCAAACCTTCCATATCAGAAGGATTTTGAACACGACGTTTGGTGTTGGCAAAGTTGCGCCAGCCACCGGTGTTACCGATAGTCATTAAACGGATTTTGTCACCGGAATCTACCAGCGCCATCTCACGTACTTTACGCGTGAAGTCACCTTCAAGTACGGCTTCTGCCACCCGGTCACTTGCCATCAGATACGGCAGATCCAGCACCTGCACATACGGGAAAGCGCCAGCCGCACCACCAGAGGTGGAAATATAGATATCAATAGTGCCGTCAGCTACACCTTGCAGACACTCAGCACCTTTTGAACACAGTTGTGTGCCGATAAAAAGTTCTACACCGATTTTACCATTGGATGCTGCTTCGACGTAGTTTTTAAAGACGACTAGACCGTCGTAGTCTTCATCGTTTTCGTTTGAGTTGGCCGTTGCACGGATGTTGAAATCCGCAGCAATTGCACTGCCCGCAAACAAACACGCACCGACGGCCGCGGCACTCAGTTTTTTTAAATTCAGAAACTCTCTGTATTTCATGGTTATCCTCTCTTGGTTATAAACATAGCGATGACATTAAACACTAATATTGTCCCTTAGCACTGAGCCAGAGCAGCTAGAAAAACGCACCCAGCAATGGGCCTGAAAGATCCGCCTCTTTGACGAACCCCAGCCACTTGGGAATTCCCAGTGAAATGATCGGGAAGTAGGTGATTAGAAAAATCACAAACACCTCGACCGCAAGGAACGGTAATATTGCTTTTGAAATTGTCTCAACCTTGACGCCCGAGACAGATGACGCGACAAATAACACCAGCCCCATAGGGGGCGTTGCCAGCCCTACCGTCAGATTGACTGACATGATCATGGCGAAATGAACCGGGTGAATACCCAGGTTTATAAAAATGGGAGCGAGTATCGGCCCGAGAATAATAATCGCCGGACCAGCGTCGAGGAACATCCCGACTATAAAGAGCAGAATGTTAATCAGGAATAACAGCAGCAACGGGTCACTGCTCAACGATACGATAAAAACCGCCAGGTCTTCTGCAACGTGTGAAAGACTGACAACGGTCTTAAACGCCATGGCAGCACCGACCAGCAATAGCACCACACCGGATGTAATCGCCGAACGTGTGATGACATCTGATAGCTCGGATACCTTAAGTGTTCGCAGTACGATCAGACCAAGCAATGCTGCATAACCAACCGCCAGCGCCGAGGCTTCAGTGGGAGTGGCGACACCGCCAAGTATCCCACCGAGAATAATGACAGGTGTAAGCAACGGCAATACGGCACGTTTTGCGATGACGCGAAATGCTTCAGACATAAAGCGTCGCTGCACCCACAGAAATAGTTCACCGGCCGCCAGCGCTATCGCACAGATTATTACTGTTGTGCCCGCCTCGGCTTGCAGGCCGTTTATAAACGGCAGTTTTGCGACCAGAGGATAAAACAACGCCATTAACGCCAGACGAATAACCACCCGTGCGGCGATATTTTCAGCGTTCGAGATATGCACTTTTTCGAGGCTGATTTTTTTCGCCGGCGGGTAGTCGTAGTGGTTGGCCATTATTCTTGTCACTACCATTAAGCCACTGCCTACCAGCAAGCCGGGTATAATGCCACCGGCAAATAGCGCTGCTACCGAGACTTCCATGACATAGGCATAGATTATCATAATGCCAGACGGCGGTATAATAGGCCCGATCACCGACGAGGCCGCGGTGATGGCCGCCGAAAACTTTCGCGTATAACCTTCCTTTTCCATCGCAGGGATCAACATACTGCCCAACGCCGAGGTATCTGCCACAGCCGAACCGGACATACCCGCAAACAGCATTGACGATAGAATATTAACCTGCGCAAGTCCGCCGCGAACAGACCCGATAATAGCCTGAGAGAAATCCACCAGTCGCTCAGTAATGCCACCACGATTCATTAACTCGCCCGCCAGCATAAAGAACGGAATGGCCAGCAGTACACCGTTGTCGATACCGTTAAAGATATTGCGATACATCAGCGCAATATCACGCTCCTGGCCATTCATATACAGCAGCAGTCCGGGGGCTGCCAGCATCGCGAAGAACACCGGCACGCCTATCAACAGACAAACAAGAAACAGTGGCAGAAAAAGCGGTAACACTAGCTTGAGCCCCCCATAAAACCGGGACGCACCGGCATCGGGAAATCCTCTGCGGACCATATCAGCCGGGCTGCATGGCGCAGGATCAACTCTGCAGACACCAGTAGCATTACCACCAGCATGACACTCATGGCCAGATAGATATAAGCGGTTTTAAATTGCATATCGGTACCAAGCAATTCATTGATACCACTTTCCTGCAACAGCCGGTTGAGACCGGAAGAGTCAAACAACAACGGCGCAGAAAAATGTGACCATGCCTGGTTCAGCATCACCACTAACACCAGAGTACAAAGAAGCAGAATGGTAAACAGCAACAGCGATCGAAGTTTAGCTGGCAGCATATCGGGAATCATTTCTATCGAAACAAAGCCGGAGTATCGATAGGCTGTCGGCACAACCATTGCCATCATCCATATCATAAGGCCGCGTGCGGCTTCCTCGGGCCATGGAAGTGCATTATTGAGAACGTATCTGAAGAATATCTGCAGTAAAATGACGCAAACCATCAGCACCATGGCAACAATAGCCACACGGCGACCTATGGCTAACAGAACGTCATTCAGTCTACTCACCAGTGCGAGTAGAAATGCAATAATCTTCAAATCGCCCTCCGCTTCAATGAGTTGGCAGGTCGAGGTCTTTCATGATGACCATGCCCGCATTTACGCTGTTGAGCTTGCCGTAAAGCCGCCGAATTTTCCTGATGAGAAAACCAGTGGCGCTCCGGGTCTCGTTGAAAATCGCTGCACACGTCCAATAATAATACTGTGGTCGCCACCGTCATGGACCACCTCGTTAACGCATTCGAATCTGGCTAAAACGTTCTTTAACAATGGCGGTTTATTTTCGGTGAAAAGCCAGTCCCCGGCATCGAAAGCGCCGGCTTCTCTGGCAAACTTCATGGCCATCTCGTGCTGACCGTCTGCCAGCACATGGATAGCAAAGTGTCGCGCTTGCTTGAACACCTGATAGCGCCCCGAACTTTTATCGACCGACCACAGCACCAGCGCGGGATCGAGAGACACCGAAGCAAACGAATTGACTGTAATACCGACCGGACCATCGGCGGAGTTGGTAGTAATGAGGGTCACACCGGTAGCAAAACTCCCCAGAGCATCCCGGTATTGACGCTGTGTTTCTGCTGAGGGTTGCATGCTGTCGTTATCAAACTGCCGAGTGATGTGATCGCTTTCGGGGCCGCAGCCGCTTGTGTTTACCGTGTCCAACACTATGGAACCTCCGCACCATTGGCTGCGGTATAGATTTCGAACCAGGTTTGCCGGTCGATATCTACGTTCATCGCATCAGATAACTTTTCTATCCGTCCAATGTTATTGGTGCCCATCACCGGGATAATGCTGGCGGGATGGGCAAGCAACCAGGCAACCGCTACTGAATCTGTAGTAGTGTTTTGTTCATCAGCGATACGAGCCAGCGTAGCCCGCAACTCCGCGGTTTCCTGATTGGCGGCATCGAACAAAGCGCCCCCGCCCAGTGGTGACCATGCCATGGGTTGTACTGCATGCTTCTGCAGAAAGGCCACATCGCCATTCACAAATCCTTCAGTGGCCATCACGCTCAATTCAATTTGATTGGTGGCCAGCCTGGTGTTCATCGCCGATTGCAGCAACTCCCAATCGTCGCGTTTAAAGTTGGACACACCGACATGCATTACTTTTCCGGACTGAACCAGATCATCCAGCGCACGACCTGTGTCATTGTGATCCATCAACGGGTCGGGACGATGAATTAGCAGCAAATCAATACGATCGGTATGCATTTCCTGAAGTGAAATTTCTACCGACTTTTTAATGTGACTGGCAGAAGTATCGTAATATTTCACGCGCGCATCAGAATAGCGGCCACACGGAGCGACAATATCGCACTTGGTGACGATTTCAAGTTTGTCACGCAGATGCGGTGCGGCCTTTAAACTGCTACCAAGAATTGTCTCTGCAGTGTATTCACCGTAGATATCTGCCTGATCTATGGTGGTGATACCCTGCTCCAGACAGGCTTCTATTTTCATTTGCACATGAGCTGCTGAGGTATCAGTGTCGTCCCCTACCCGCCACATGCCATAGACTATTCTGCTAAGCTCCAGGCCACTAACCAATTTTACACGTTGCATTTTATCGACGCTCTCCGGCACCCAGTGGTGTTTGCGGTACAGTGGCTGGCACACGCCCCTGAAGATGTGGCAGTGAACAAGTTTCAAGTTGTGGCAATACACGTTTACCGAACGATTCACATTCATCCAGGTGTGGATAGCCTGAAAATATAAACGCGCGCATACCCATTTTTTTATAACTCTCTATTTCGCTTAGCACCTGATCAGTTGAGCCGACCAGCGCGGCACCACAACCGGAGCGCGCCCGACCGACACCTGTCCAAAGATGCGGTTCAATGTAGCCTTCCAGATCTGCAAGCTCGCGGTTCTTAGCTTGATGGGAGACACCAAGGGACGTTGCATCAAGCGCTCTTTCACGAATCAATCGACCCTGCTCGTCGTCCAGCTTTGAGACCAGCTCACGGGCATATTCTTTTGCCTCTGCTTCGGTATCGCGCACGATCATGTGTACACGCAGCCCGTAGTCAATCACGCGCCCGTGAGCCTCGGCACGTTCATTTACCGCTTTCATACGCTCTGCCAGCTGGTCTTTTGATTCCGGCCACATCAGGTAGACATCGCAATGCTCACCACACAGGTCCAGTGCCGGAGGCGAGTAACCACCAAAATACAAAAGCGGTCCGCCGTTTTCCTGATAGGGTCGAACCGGATCAGTAGTCAGCCCTTCAAACTGGTAGATCTGACCCTGATAATTAATTTCATCCTGCGTCCAGGCCTGCTTGAGGATCTCCACCACCTCTTTGGAACGCTGATAGCGATAGCTGCTGTCTTCCTTCTGGCCGGGGAAGTCAGATGAGATAATATTAACGGTCAGCCGGCCCTGCAGCATGTGATCGAGAGTGGCGATGGTGCGGGCTAACATAATGGGCTGCATTTCACCGCAGCGCACTGCCGCCAGCATATTGATTTTTTCGGTCAGTGGCGCATTGCCTGCTACAAACGTCAGCGTATCCTGCCCCACCTGATAAGAAGAAGGACAAAGGATATTGCGGTAACCCAGCTTATCCGCCGCCTGAATAATCTGTGAGGTATTCTCCCACGACGAGCGCAAGTCACCCTCTGGCTGCCCGAGGTGTCTGAAATCGTCCGAGCACAGTGGCGCAAACCATGACACCTCTGCCGCACTGGTATCGCTGGAGCGAACGGGAACAATAGACATTTGACTTAACTCCAGCTATTTTAGGTTAGTGAATCACTTGTACATCAATGTATCAATAGTATATCAATATTTCAACTGGTAAATCAGCTACTGTGACCGGAACACCAGAAATCCAATCAAACCGACTGCCGCTGCACGTAGAGCTCAGTGAAATGCTGGCGCGTGAAATACAGGCCGGCATCCTGATCGACGGCATGCGCCTGCCGCCTGAAAGGAAAATGGCCGGGCAACTGGGCGTGGCCGTAGGCACTTTGCGAAAAGCCCTGCTGGACCTTTCCGAAAAAGGCCTGATAGAACGTGTGCATGGTTCCGGCAACTACGTAAGAAACAGCAACGGTCAATCTGATACCGACAGCGCAAAAACAATTTATGGATTCTTCAGACTTGAACTGATCGCCGGCGGCGGATTGCCAACCGCCGAGGTTTTATCGGTAAGTCGGGTTAAAAAAAACTCGGCTATTGCCGACATTGGCGATAGCGAGTACGGTCATCGCATACGTCGCCTGCGAAGGCTGAACGGTGTCGATGCCGCCATTGAAGAAATCTGGATTGACAGCAACTGGCAGGAAAAAATCACCAGACAGGCACTGTATGATTCGCTATATCTCTTTTATAAGGAAAAGCTGGGGTTCTGGATCAGCCGCGTCGAAGACAGCGTCAGCGCACTTCAACTACCGGCGTGGAAACCTGACGACTTTGGTTCTTCAGCTAACGGCAGACCGACAACAAAACAAACAGACGCTGTGTGGGGATATGTCGAGCGTAACAGCTATGACCAGACCAACTCGAGCGTTGAATTTTCCAGAACCTGGTTTGACCCGGACACCACACGCTATATAGCCCGCTTTAAATAGCACCACGCACCTGAGCAAGTAATCTTGAAAACACTAAATTACGGTATTATTGGTTGCGGCATGATGGGTCGCGAACACATACAGAATATTCTGTTACTCGACAACACTGCCATTGCTGCGATTCTCGAACCCGATGCGACAATGAGGGCAAAGGCACTGACATTGTGCCCTGATACAAGATTCTGTACATCGATTGCCGAGTTACTCTCAATCGATGACCTGGATTGCCTGCTGATCGCCAGTCCTAACTATATTCATGTCGACCAGCTCAAAGAAATATCTACCATACGCGCACTACCGATACTCGTTGAAAAGCCACTCGCTACAGATACCGCGCAACAACCATTTATCCGTGAGTTCCAAAACAGCTATCCTGCACCTGTATGGGTAGCAATGGAATACCGCTATATGCCACCCGTTGCCGAATTTATAAAACGTGCACACGAAGCGACCGGTGGGGTGACCATGCTTACCATTCGCGAGCATCGTTATCCGTTTTTAGAAAAAGTAGATAACTGGAATCGTTTTAATAATAAATCCGGTGGTACGTTTGTTGAAAAATGCTGCCACTTCTTCGATCTGATGCGTTTAATTATCAAGTCTGAGCCGGTCAGAGTGATGGCCTCGGCTGGTCAGGCGCATAATCATACCGACGAAGTCTACGAGGGCCTGCGCTCCGATATCTGGGATCACGGATATGTGATTGTGGACTTTGAATCAGGCGTCAGAGCCATGCTCGAGCTATGTATGTTTGCAGAGGGATCAAGGTATCAGGAAGAAATATCTGCCGTCGGCGCACAGGGAAAAATAGAGTGCCTGGTGCCCGGCCCCGGTCGCTTCTGGCCAACACACCTGGGTGATGCACCGGTCCCCCAACTGATTGTCTCACCACGTGAGCCAGCCGGTCCCCATACCGTTGAAATACCGGTAGACCCGCAACTGCTTGCCGTTGGAGACCACAATGGCTCTACCTTCTACCAGCATCAGAGATTCCAACAGGTTGTGTTACAACAGGCAACGCCTGAGGTCAGCTTAAATGACGGATGGATGGCCGTCGCCATGGGCATGGCCGCACAGGAGTCTGCCGCTACCGGTAAGGCCGTGGAGATAAACCGGATCCAGTGATGCAGGCACGTTAATTATACGCAACGAAAATGTTCAATAAAAACGAACCGTCAGGCAGGTTCGCAGTTGCAGTGGTTCTGCCGCGCAGACTCGCATCCGCTTTCTGCAGATCTACTCAGCGATCATTGAGTGAGTTACCGAGCTGGCCGGTTAAAAACTCACCGGTGGTGATATAGTGTCGGGCTAAATTGCCTGAAGCATTGTCGGCATCGCGTGCGATTACCGCCGCGAGAATACTGTCATGTTCTTTTGTTACATCGCGCTTGGCGTAGCCAGTCGATTTACCGGCAATGAAACGGTAGCGTATATTCAGATCATAAAGCTGATCGCAAAACTTTAACAGTATCGGTGAACCACAGGCATCGATCAGCGCCAGGTGAAACGCCTTATGCAACGTTTCAAATTCATCAATATTGTCACGACTGGCCTGTGACAGGCGATGATGTGACAGAACCAATCGTTCTTCCCAGGCACTGTCACCGTCACTGATACTCTTCCGAAGCGCAATGTCTTCCAACTGACATCGCAATAACAGAATTTCCTGAAAGTGCGCTTTACTTGCAGATGCGGCTCTAAACCCCCGCTGATCGATTCGTTCAACTAATTGATCGGAGGTCAGCAAGCTTAACGCTTCACGTATTGGTGTGGTACCGGTTTCCAGTTGTACTTTAAGCGCCTCGACTTTTAGTCTTTCGCCGGGCGCTATAACCGCCCGTATAATCTGTTCTCGCAACGCGCTATAGACACGCTGCGTCGCAGATACGGGTGCGGTGACATTGCTTTTGTCAGCCGATGAACTATTTTCCCGATTAACAGATGACATCAGAATGTGGTTGAACTGCTAACCGTCGATCTGCTGGAAATCACTATTCGGCCGTCAGGATCAGGTCGAAATCAACGAGTGAATAGTCTTCCGCAACTTTGCCCGACAGTACATAACCCGAGCCCGGAAAATCGGCGGCTTTTTGTGGCAGGTATTTCATCACCAGATCATCACGCACACCAAACACGGTATCCTGATCCAGATAGGGATCATCATCCGGAAACACCTCGGTGACCAGAGTCCGGAAGCCGGGTGCTTTAATTATGTAGTGCAAATGAGACGGCCGCCACGGGTGTCTGCCGGTGGCTGTTAACAAATCGCCCACCGGACCGTCAGTGGGTACGGTATAACTCACCGGTCTGACGGTTGTAAATCCATAGCGCCCGTCATCACCGGTGGTAAACAGTGCATGAAAACTATAAGTGTCCTGATCCGGATCCTGTGATGAATACAAACCATTAGGGGCGGTTTGCCAGATGTCCAGAGTTGCACCCGCAATTGGATTGCCCTGCGGGTCAAGCACACGGCCCTCGACCAGAATCAATTCACCTTCATAGTCACCGCGCAGGTCACTACCCATCGGCATGGCCGGAGCATTGGAAATATGAAACGGCCCCAGCACACTGGAACTGGTGCCCTCTTCCGAGGAATTTACCATGTCAACCAGCGAGGACAGACCGAGCACATCAGATAACAGAACAAACTCGTCTCTTTCGGGTGTAGTGATACTACCGGCGCGACGCAGTATATCTAATCCAACCTGCCACTCTTTGTGTGTCAGCTTTGTTTCAACAGCAAAGTCGTGTAAGTGCCGCGCCAGTGACTGCATAATCTCCTGCAGTCTGGGGTCGGTATCATCACCAAAATAGCCCAGAAAAGTATCCGTTATATTTTCTTTGGTTACATTACGCATATTTTATTTCCACGATGCTTTTCCAGGCTGGCTGCACGCTTTTATTAATTAAGTATTGCAATACTCAGTGCCGGATACTTAATCAAAAGTATCAGCACCAGCAGCATGACAAACGCAAACGGCAAAGCGCCTAAAAATACATCCTTCAGTTTTATTCGATCATCATTAAGGGTTGATTTTATAACAAAGCAACTGATACCCAACGGCGGCGTTAACAATCCGATTTCAGCGCCTACCACTGTCACAATGCCAAACCATACAGGGCTCAGACCAAGCGGTTCAATTAAAGGCAGAAACAGAGGCACCACGATCAGGATGATGGAGGCAGTGTCCAGCAGAGTTCCTAGAAAAAGCATTAGCAAGACATATAGAGTCATGATGCCGACAAAACTCAACTGATTTTGCGCAATCCAGTCTGCAAGTGCGTTGGGTACACCTGCAAGCCCCAACATTCGACTATAGATTGATGCGGCAGTAATTAAAAAGAGAATTGCCGCGGTAATATGGCCCGTTTCAATCAACGCTTCCCAGAAGGTCGCCAGCGTCATTCGACGACGCAATACCGCGATGACTAAACCAACGGCGGCGCCCGCGGCGCCAGCCTCTACCGGCGTTAACCAACCGGTATAAATACCACCGAGTACTACCGCTATCAGCAATACCAGGGGCAACGTTTTACTAAGTACCTGCCTGGTGGGCAGCGGTTCATAGTCGGTGGCCGGCCTGCCGCCGACAAAGTTCGGGAAAAAACGACCGGCAAACGCAATAGTGGCGATATAGGCAACTGCCAGTAGCAAGCCGGGGACAATTCCGGCTAAAAACATATCTCCAACAGACTGCTCTGCTACAAACGAGTATATGATCAGCATTGCCGATGGCGGTATGATCATCCCTAATACGGACGAGCCTGCAACAACACCAACCGCAAACCTCGGGTTGTAGTCGTAGCGCAACATTTGCGGCACAGCGACGGTAGAAAATACCGACGCCGAGGCAATTGACGATCCGGTCACTGCCGCAAAGACTGCATTTGCACCAACGGTGGCCATTCCAATACCGCCTTTGATCTTACGAAAACCAGCGTTCATGACTTCGTATATATCACTGCCCATTCCGGCTTTCGAAACAATCAGCCCCATAAACGTAAACAACGGGATTGTGGCAAAGGTGTATTCCATCACGCTGTCAGACAGCGCGATTTTCAGCAGATTAAGTGCAAGATCAAAGTTATCCCGCATTAGCCAGATGGCGACAAAAGAGACGACCCCGAGTGCAATCGGAATATACACACCCAGGTAAATCAGCAGGATGATTGCTATAACCGAAGCAAGCCCTATTTCAAATGGCCCCACGCGATCAGTCCCTGCTTTGCTTTGAGACGGCGTCTGTATTCAAAGGATCTACAGATACCGGTGCCTGTTGTTTCACCAACAGCACTTTTAATGCGAACAGCACGCTGCACAAACACGCACTTACAAAGATAACCAGCTTAATTGGCCACCAGGGCGCAGTAAACACACCGGGGACGCCAAAATAATCCCGTGTCTCCAGCATGTCGAGAAACTCCGGCCAGATAGCCACAGCGACTAACACCATGAAGACACAGGCACAAGCGTTTATGATCTGCCCGAGAATCACACATGCACGTGGCCATCTATTGCCTGCGAGTAACAGGAAACCGTCTGATCGTGTCAGTTTATTCACCCGCACCACATCCGGCAGTTGAAGAAAAACAATCAGCACCACAGAAAACTGCACCAGCTCAACGGCACCCATGAACGGTTGGTGAAAGACACCGCGTGCGACCACATCGTAATTGACTACCGCCACCAGGCCCAGCACCACCAGGGTACCCAGGGCGTTGGCGATCATAGAAATGCGGTCAACGATGGCGCTAATATTTTGGAGGAATGAACTCATAGTCGACCTGACAGCATCAGGGCTTGCTCTTGCCCTGACGCGATATGCCAGTCAATGACTGCTTATAGCTCAGACGCCCAGTCCCGGATCGGAGTAAAACCCGCAGCGGCAAGCTTACCCAGATAAGCTTTTAGTATATCCGAACCCGGCTCACCGGCATCATCGAGGTTCTTTGCCCATTCGACAGCAATATTAGGCATTGCCGATGCCCATGCAGCACGATCTTCTGCGCTTACCTCTAACACCTTACCACCAGCGGCGATATAGGCCTCACGACTTGAAGCAGCCCGACCCATTGCCGTTTTCGCCACGTGATCACGGTAGGCAACCGCCACATCCTGCAAAACGTCTTTGACTTCATCCGGAAGTTTCTTCCAGTAGTCTGCGTTTACGGTGATGGTCTTTGAATTAACCGCGCCCAGATCAGCTTTAAGCATATAAGGGGCAACCTCTGCTATTTTAAAAGTTTTGGCAGCTTCCGGCCATAACATGGCGTGATCGACCAGTCCGGTTTGCAGCATGCTGTAGAAATCGGTCAGGCCACCGCGAACGCCAACTGCACCTTCAATACCCTCAAGGTAACGCAGGTTCATACCGGCACCGGCCACCTTGCCACCTTCGATGTCCTTGAGTGTTGCCACTTCTTTGTTGCTAAACACCTGGTAGGTGTCAAGCACAACACCGGTAGCCAGATAGACTTGATTTTGTTTCTCGAATTCCTTTTGCATGGTAGGGAATTCTTTAGCTATCTCATCCACCGCTTTGGCCACGGCTTCCGCATCAGCTGCCACAAAAGGAGTTACTGCCGACAGTGCCTGACTGGGTAATTTAGACGAATGAAAAATAGTAGTGACAATACCAATATCGCCCAGACCGAGTTTTATGCCTTCAAGAACACCTTTTGGCTTGACGATAGAGCCACCATAGCTCTCCTGCCAGTCCATTTCATAGTTACCACCTTCAGCCAAACGTTTATCAACTTCGGGGATAAAGAAATCGGTAAACTCTTTCACCCACATGGCTTTAGCCGGATAGCCGTCGATAACTACCGCCTTTATCTTTTCGGCGGCAACAGTTGGTAACGGGGCCAGCAGTGACAACGCGACCGCTGCAATACAACTCATGGAACGAACTTGCATTTTGAATTCCTCTGGTTCTGGCAACGGCCAGGCCGACTGCCGGTTTGCAATAATAGTAGCGCCTGCATAGCGAATTAGCTTCGACATAGCGCCGTTTCCGGCGACCTGCTGTTTTAGCTTTATCGCCACAGACACCCTAAATAAAAGAACACACCTGCTCAAAAGAAAATCTCGGTAGCTTTTGAAACAAGGCTGATTCATCGGCATAACCAAGATTGCAAAGAAAATTTGACCGCCAGTTTTTATCTGCAAAGAATTCCTCATCGACAATATCGTTAGAAAAACCGGATAAGGCACCGACATCAAGCCCAAGCGCACGAGCGGCGATCATAAAATACGCACCCTGCAATGTGGAATTCCGATACGCCGTGTCTTCACAGTAGTCCTGCTTGCCTTCGAAAAAAGAACGCCTGTCTTCATGAGGAAACAGATAAGGCAACTGATGCCAGAAATCACGGTCATAGGCGATTATCGCCGTAACCGGCGCCGACATCATTTTTTCAACATTCTTGGGCTTCAGCGATTTAGCCAGCCTTTCCTTGCCCTGCGCACTGGTGACAAATACAAATCTGGCCGGGCAAGTGTTCATACTGGTCGCGCCGGCCGCGGTTATTTCATAGATTGTATGCAGCAGCTCATTTGATACCGGCTTGTCTGTCCAAGCATAGTGAGAACGCGCGCCACGTAAAATAACGTCTATTGAATCGTTGTCCAGAGACGGTTTCTTGTTTCGCAGTGCCCTGATGCTTTGCTGTGCCTGCAATCGTGCGGTTTCAAGATCCTGCTCTGTCATTGACATCAGCTGCCTGCCGCCATGTCTTCTTCAGCGACAATCGGACTGGAGCAGATTCCAATGCCTTCGATCTCAACATCAATAGTTTCACCGGGACGCAACCAACGCTGTGGTGTACGCGCATGACCAACACCCGGTGGCGTACCCATCGCGACATAGTCGCCCGGTTCAAGCGTGGCGAACTCTGAAATTAACGACAGTGTTTTAGCAACCGGCCACAGCATTTCGGATGTGTTAGCTGATTGCAGAATTTCTGAACCAACGCGTGATTCAATCTTTAAGCCGGTAGCACCTTCGGGTAATTCATCAGGTGTCACTGACACAGGACCGATCGGACCTGTTGCATCAAAGTTCTTACCGGGTGTCCACTGATGAGTTTTACGCTGATAATTTCTCACCGATCCATCGTTGAAGATGGTGTAGGCAAAAATATGCTTCAGCGCATCTGCCTCTGACACGTGCCTGGCGCGTTTGCCGATAATCACCATCAGTTCGACTTCGTAGTCCAGTTGCTCTGAACAGCCTGGCCGTACCATGGGTGCTCCGGCCGGCATCAGTGAATTTAAACCCCGCATAAACAAGGCCGGGTATTCGGGGATGTCATAACCGCCTTCTTTAATATGATCAACATAGTTCAGGCCAAGACAGATACACTTGCTCGGTTTAGCTACTGGCAACGCCGGAGTGATACTGTCCAGCGCTATAGCAGGCGCGCCTGTGATCAGTTTTTGCACCAGGGCTGCAGCATCATCACTTTGAATCAGCCCCATCAGGTCATTGCCGATCGAACTGTCCAGGGCCGTAAGATCCGTGGCCTGTGAACCTGATATCGCAAACACATGAGCATCTGAATCCGATTGCCCGCTGGCATGTCCTACTATAAATCTCATTTTATCCAACTAAGTTTATGTTTAAGGCGTACTGGCAATCTGCCGGTTCCCGTGGTCTGCCAGACTCAGGTTGGCGCTGACAAAAAATAACCACCACATTGTTGCTATCAGTTTTGACGATTTTTTGGTAATTTGTCAAATAATATCGATATTTTTTGAGACTATATAAATGCCAGCCTGGAAAGAATACAAAAAAGCCGCAAAAGAACGCGGCTCGCTAGCCCTGGAGCTCTACGTGATCACCAGCACACCCGTTAAGTCTCCGGATGAACTGAAGGCCCGACTCCCCGCTCACCTGGAGTACCAGGCAGAACAGGAACAACTGGGGAATCTTGCCCTCGCGGGGCCGCTTTCCGATCTGACCGGAGAACTGATGGAAGGCGTTGGCATGATTATCTATAAGGCCGAATCGCTGGAGGCCGCTGTGGCGCTGGCAGACGCAGATCCCATGCACAAATCCGGTACACGTGAGTACACGATCAGACGCTGGCTGGTGAATGAGGGAAATTTACAACTGAACGTCAAACTGTCTGCACAATCGATAAGTCTTCAATAGATTTGGTTCGAATATCCACTACCGCAGTTAGATTAGCAGGTCGCAGCGAACACAGAACCAGACGGCTAGCCGAGGGTGAAATGCTGACCAGGCATACATCCGTTGGATTTCCATACGCTACGGGCATCGCTTGCGAAATGTCAGTTAGACACCACAACGATCAGGTCCTGCGCTCTACACGCATGTGAATATATTCTATGAGTATCAGTTAGCCATAGACGATTCAGGAATCACTTTTGTTAATCACCACTGTCGACGTGGTAGATGTAAACAAGCTAACCAGACGCACCTAAATCCCACCATGTTACGCCTTGCAAACCATTTCCAGTCCCGGCACTTCCCCTGATATCACTATCGGCTTTGCACAGATTTTGCAACTCTTGCTTCAGGTTGGCTCTCTCTCTCTAATGTGCAACAGGCTATTCTTAAATGTATCCAGCACGCAAGGTTTTCACAGGCCAGAGACACAATGACAGCAAATGCGCACTGCAATTCTCCACGGATCAATTGCGAATCCATCGTTGTTGCGCCCTGGCAAGGAAAGTGTCTGAATTCACCAATAGTCTAGTTCACTTTTCCTCGACTAAAACGGCTTAATCAGCACAACAGCTGAGCAGCCAAAATCCCGCCGCGGCCGTGAAAATAAAACGTAGTTCCAAAGCCGGTACTCCCGTTATCGAAGTACTGGAGACGAGAATGCTGTTCTCGGCCGACCTGCTGCCTGTGGGAGAAATAGATTCCAATCCGATAAATGCGCATTCAGACGACCTGCTACTCGCTGTACAATTCAACCAACCTCAGAACGATGTAATAACTCACAAAGCCGATTCGTCAAATTCAGATCATGGCGGTGTTGCATTACTTCACGGTGATATCACACAACATCAACGCCAGCACCAGGCCGCAGCGTCGATCAACCAATCGGTAGCAGCCGCACAAAAGTTGAGTGACATTCACTTTGGCGAGGTGCAGACCGGTGGACTTCGCAACACAGTATTGACTGAATGGAACAATACAACCTCACCAGCAGAAACTCAACGTGGCGATGCAGTCGACTGGCAGCTTGGCGGTATAGCTGCACAGGCAAATACAAACATCGATTTTTTTAGTCCGGCCAAACACGGCACGGACAATTCGACAGATGCCACATCGAATATACAAACAGAGGTTGCCGACAACTGGCGATACACAGAGATCGCAGGCAGTGCGGCGTTCGACTTCACCACCAGTCAGTCCACGATTACCTTCAAACATCACCCCGATGATTCAGCAGAACTAATTACTTTGCCTGTAGGTGAAGAAACACACGATCCCGCCCTGCCACTGGAGGTTATCTTCATCGACGCTGGCGTTGACGATTCTCAAACACTGATTGATGGACTGCGTGCAGATGGCCGGACTAAAACCCAATGGCTGCTCGTTGAGTTATCTGGCTCACATGATGGGATAGAACAAATTTCCGGGACCCTGAAGCGGCTTTCCGGCGTCGATGCTATTCATATTCTCAGTCACGGTAATGGACAAGGTATTCAGCTTGGCAATGGCAAATTAGACCTGACTACTGCCACCGACTACGCCAGTGACATTGCCTCCTGGGCCGACGCACTGGACGACACGGCCGATCTGTTAATTTACGGCTGTGATTTAGCCGCATCCAGCGAGGGCCGCGAGCTGATGCAAATGGTTGCGACCGCGTGTGAATGTGATGTCGCTGCCAGCGATGATGCCACTGGTCATGAAAAGCTCGGCGGTGACTGGGACCTTGAATACACACAGGGTGAAGTAACTACACCGGTAGCGTTTAACGAAACTGTGCAAGACAACTGGCAGGAAACACTAGATATAAACAGTGGACTGATACTGCACATCCCCTTTGACAGCAATGGCAGTGACACCAGTGGCAACAACTACAATGCCACACTCATTAATGGCGCTGTGATCGACACAAGCGATAGCACTAATCAGCTTGGTGCGGGAAAATTGAGTCTTGACGGCACAAATGACTATGCAGACCTGTCGGCTCATGTCGCAAGCTTTGATAGCCTGACCGAAGGAACTTTCGCGGGCTGGATAAGATCCGACAGCTCCGGTGCAGATCAGACAATCTTCGCGATTGGTGACTCTGGTGACTCCGGTAGCTATGCATCATTACGCGTGGTATCAAATGAACTGCATTTTGCTGTACTGGAAAATGGCACCAACTTGCTGCACATGGATTCAACCACAACACTGGCGCCCGGTGTGTGGCATCACGTAGCAGTTACTGTGAGTTCAAGTGGCAACGCTCTCTACATCAACGGTGCACAAGCGCCTGTAGTTTATTTCGACGGAAATTCGTCGACTAATACATTCTTCGACGATGTCCTTACTACAGACATGTTAGCGATCGGACGAGAAGAAATATCCGGTACCGGTCAGAACTATTTCGATGGCTTCATTGACGACGCCCGTATCTACAATCGCGCCTTATCAAGCACAGATATCGCTGAGCTATACCACATGTTCAAGATCACTCAGTCGCTACCGGCACCACAAGACACGAATGAAAATACAGCTCTTGAATTCAGCGCTGCCAATGGAAATGCGCTGACGGTCAGCGACTCCATCGCCACTGCTGATACACGTTTACAGGTATTTATTTCCACCAACAACAATGGCACGCTGACCCTGTCTCAAACGACTGGCTTATCAATTGCCGGGGGAAGTAACGGCGGCACGTTCATGACAATTCAAGGATTGGAATCCGACATCAACGCAGCGTTTGAGGGAATGACGTTTACGCCAGTGGTGGGCTATTCCGGAGTGGTAACGCTTGATATGGCTACCTCGATAGGGGCTGACCTTGAAGGTCGCTACCAATTCGATACTAACGCCAATGACACCAGTGCCGGCCTAACGCAACACGGCACGTTCAACGGTAACGCGTCGATTACCACTGACGGGACACGTGGTCAGGTACTTAGTCTAGATGGCACAGGCGATAGTGTCTCGATTAGTAGTACATTCGGCAACCCGACGTCAGTGACTATCGGTGGCTGGGTTAATCTGAGCGGCACCGGCCGCAGCGAATTTATTTCACTTGATGACAGGGTTCATCTGGCGCTGGATGAAACCGCGGCCGGTGTGAAAGGTTCCATCCAAACCGGTATTGGCACATGGAACGATCTGGGTTCAGGCCAATACCTGAGCGGTAGTGGCTGGCATCATGTTGCCTACTCGTTTGATGATGCAGCGGACGTGCACAGTTTGTACATCGACGGTGTAGAAGTGGCGACCGAAGTAAATACGGATTCGATCTACTGGAGCGGCGCGACAACCAGCTATATCGGACAACATCCAACCATTGCAGCCCACGACTTTAACGGACTTATAGACGACGCACGAATTTACGATCGTGCCCTTTCTTCTGGTGAGATCGTAGCGCTGGCGGCCGACAATTTCCAGGTCAGCGACTCTGTTGCAATCACTGTTAATGCCGTAAACAATGCACCCCGCTTTACCTCATTGCCCTCAGCAGAACCAACAACCGTTGAAGGCCTGACCGGTGCAACCAGTGTTACTTCGGCGGACATTGACAACGACGGTGATGTTGATCTGGTATCGACAACTGATGCGGGTGGACTACGCTGGCATGATAATGATGGTAACGGGAATTTTTCTGCAGGTGCATTGATAGCGTCTGCACAGGACTTCACAGCAGTCGCCACCTATGACCTGGAAGGCGACGGCGACATGGACATCGTCGCGATGAACGACGACCCGGCCGACGCCGCTAACAGTGTCTTTGTGTTAACCAACAACTTCATTGGCAGCAGTGTAGTTAGTTTTAACACGCAGAGTTTTGAAGGGACTGGCGGCGGCGAATCCGACGGCGGGCAGGATCTTGCTGTCGGTGATATCGATGGTGATGGCAGAGCCGATATCGCAGCGATTTTTTATCGCAGTATTGGCGATTCGCAATTGGTCGTGTTTGAACAAGACACAGTAGGGATCTGGACTAAATCTTATACAGATGCACTCTCCAACGGCCACGGTATCGAGATTGTCGACCTCGACGGAGATATTGATCTGGATGTGGTCATAGGCGACTTTCAGACTCGCGAGATCACCTGGTATGAAAACGACGGCAACGCAACAGCCGGTTACTCGAAGCACCTTATATTTGATGATGTCGCCGCGCAGATTTTCGACATCACAGTCGGTGATTTCGATGCCGATGGTGATCAGGATATCGCATACGTCACCTGGGGTGCGACAGACCGGGTTGTGCTGCTAAAAAATGACGGAGCGGTGAACCCTGTATTCACAGAGCATGAAATTGTAGCGGCATCAGGTGCGCTCCTGTATCACATCGAAGCCGCCGACACCGACAATGATGGCACTCTGGATTTGATCGTTGCCGATGAGGCACAGGATTCCATTGTTGTTTACGAAAATGATGGCACCGCCTCGTTCACTGCCAATATCATTGACTCCGATAGTCGTGGCCCGATTTGGGTTGAAGCGGCAGACATTGATGGTGACGGCCAAAACGATCTACTGTTTGCAGCGCGCGACGACAATCTAATAGGCCTGCACACGAATCAAGGTGACGGAAACTACATACGCGGCACGGTTATCGAAGATATTGCGCTGGGTAGCCTGAGCGTTCAAATCGCCGATGATGATGCCGGTCCTGCAATCGTTGAAGTCACCGTCAATGTGACCAATGGCACGATCATTCTAAACACCAGTAGTGTAACTATTCTCTCTGGGGCAAGCAGCACATCGACAATTACCTTTGAAGGTACGATTGCCGATATTAACTCTGCGCTTTCCAGCTTTAGCTATAATCCGACCCCCGATTTTGTCGGCCTGGGCGTGGTTAAAATTGACCTTGATGATCGAGGTAACACAGGCGTTGGCGGCGCCCTGACTGCTACCGAATCTTTGTACATCAATGTCACTGCACAGCCCGACGCAGTCACCGACGCACACTACACAACCTGGATCGGCGACAGTGAGTTTGTCGTCAACACGGAAACAACCGGCTTTCAAGACAACGCGAACGTCACGGCACTTGCGGACGGTGGATTTGTGGTCGTTTGGGAATCGGAATTTCAGGACGGAAGTCTCGAAGGGGTTTACTTCCAACGCTACGATGCGACTGGAAATGCCGCTGGGTCGGAAACGATCGTCAACGCGACGACTGCCGCAGATCAGAAAAACCCGGAAGTCATAGCACTGGCCAGCGGTGGATTCGTTATTACCTGGGAGTCCAACGGTCAGGACGCCGATGGCGAAGGCCTCTATCTTCGAATCTTTGATGCGGATGGTGTCGCGACCTCTGCTGAGATACAGGGCAATACAACGGAGGCTGAGAATCAGGACACGCCGCACATCGCCGCATTGTCCGGCGGTGGATTTGTCATTGCGTGGGAGTCGTATCTGCAAGACGGCGATCTGAACGGAATCTACTTCCAACGTTTCAATGACAGTGGAGTCGCTCAGGGCAGCGAGACAATTGTCAACACGACCACCAGTGGTGCACAGATTAGACCTCGCATTTCAAGCACCAACGATGGCGGATTCGTGGTTGTTTGGCATGACGAATCGTCGGGTGACGACGAGGTGAAGGCTCAGCGTTTCAATGCCACCGGAGCCGCTCAGGGCGGAGAGATTTCCGTCAACACTTTCACCACGGGCAAGCAAGATAATCCCGATGTGGTGGCACTTTCGGGCGGTGGTTTCGTTGTCGTCTGGGAATCAGCCGGTCAGGACGGCGATGGCAATGGGGTCTATGGCCAACTGTTTACTAGCGCGGGTGTCCCATCGGGCAGCGAGTTCCAAGTCAACTCGACCACAACGAACAGTCAACAAAACCAGCGAATCGAAGCACTGGATGACGGTGGATTCATCGTGGTCTGGGAATCCAATGGTGCTCAAGATGGTGACGACGCCGGTTCCTACGCGCAGCAATTTGATTCATCGGGTGCGAAAGTCAACGGTGAGTTTCAACTCAATACAACAACCGCCGGCTATCAAGCATATCCTGCTGTTACCATTCTCAGCGATGGCCGAATGGTTGCGGTGTGGAACGCTGATTTGCAGGACGGTAGCGATTCGGCAATTGTCGGAAGTATGTTCAACCCGGCACTGAACGAGAACTCGCCCGAGGGAACCGTGGCCGCGGTCCTGTCGCAAGTCGTCGACCTGGACTCAGGTGATTCGTACACCTTCACGTTGTTGGACAGCGCAGGCGGCGCCTTTGACATTCAAAGCGACGGCACAATCACGGTGCTTGATCCAAGCCTGATTGACTTTGAGGATGGCCCGTCAGTGACCGTCACAGTTCGTATCAGTGACGCAGCGTCATCCAGTTTCCACGACGAAATCGTCACGATCAACGTGAAAAACCTGGCCGAAGCCGAACACACTGTTCCCGCCGCACAATCGCTAAACGAAGACGGGACTTTCACTTTCACCGGTGCAGACGCGGTTAGCATCACCGACACGTTGCCGGGAACTGACGCATTGATGCAAGTTTCACTTTCCGTCAATGATGGCGTGCTGCTCCTATCACAAACAGGCGGTATCACCTTTGTTGAAGGTGTTCACGGAAACGATTCGTTCGTGATCAATGGAACCGAATCGGCAATCAACGCGGCATTGGAGGGCATGACATTCCAGCCAAATGCCGAATACAGTGGCAATGTCACCTTAACAATGACAACCGCACTCAGCGCCGACCTGGCAGGACACTACACGTTTGAATCGGCGACAGTCAGCGGATCGACGGTCAGCGACGAATCCGCCGGATCCTCACAGAACGGAACCCTCAGTGGAAACGCTGCAATCATCAATGACGCCGAACGCGGCGATGTACTCAGCCTTGATGGCACATCAGATTCAGTCGCTATCGCCTCCGACTTCGGCGATCCCGCAGATGTTACGCTAGCGGCCTGGGTCAACATAGATGAACTGCAAACAAGCTATGCAACTGTGGTGGAAATCGGCTATTTAGCCGGGCTGCGATACAATGAAACGTCGCAAAGACTTGAAGCCTACGTACACAACGGCTCCGAATGGACCCTGTTTGACTTCGATAGTGACTTGAGTGGTGCCGGCTGGAACCATGTCGCCTTCAGCTGGAATGAATCAACGACTACAGGCGAGTTATACCTGAACGGAGTACTCGTATCGAACACATACGCATCCGTCATAACGGAAGCCGGGTCGCCGACAGGTATAGCAAGGATTGGAGAAAATCCCGCAGGAGGCTGGGCGCTCAATGGCCTGATCGACGACGCACGCATCTACAGCCGTGCGCTTTCCACCGAAGAGATCGCGGCACTGGCGACGGATCAAACGTCGACCACCGACACCGTTGCAATCACGGTCAACGACGATAACGACGCGCCCACCTTTGGTGTGGGTCCGGGAACCAGTAACCAGGATCTCCTCGGCGGAAACGCAAACGAATTCGCCGAAGAAGTCATCGTACTGGCCGACGGAAGCAGCATCTCTGCTGGAAACGTATTTGTGAATGGCAATCGTGGGTGGGCGATTGCCAAATGGACTCCCGATGGCAGTCTCGATACCAGCTTTGGCACTGGTGGCGTCTACAGCAATGAATTTGGTGCTAGTAACAATGACTATGCTAAATCCATTGTTGAGCAAGCCGATGGGAAACTGGTCATCGGTGGCTACGTTCAGAATACGGATCGCGATTTTGCTGTGATGCGGCTCAACGCTGACGGCAGTGTTGATAACGACTTTGGTCT
>CAKZVB010000300.1 GCA_937922015.1 uncultured Granulosicoccaceae bacterium | reverse complement strand
CATTAGCCAAGAAGCAATTAATCTAGGGAATGCGGTCGGAGAGGCTCTTAGTAATCCTGACTTATTAATTGACTCCCTTCAGGTTGCCACGCAGAGTAGTACAGCCGAAGGTGCCCTCTACGGAAGGTCGGCGGGTTTGATTGGGTTAGGACGAGCTAGTGGAAGGTTCGGGCTACCAGTGGGAGGTATAGTAATAATAGGCAATGGACTACAAGCAGCAGAGATCTATAGTTCTGCGTTGACAGCACAATCACTATTAGAGCACTTGAGCATGGGTAGATGAAAACAAATTGCCACTGTAGGAGCGTGTCAACCTACGCTCGGATACGTTCTTCTCTCCAAAAGCCGGTCTACTGTAGCGAGTGTGAATTATATCTGTACTTCACTAGTCCGGTACTTCATTCTCTTGGAGCTATCTTCGGTGCGGCTGGATTGGTTGGGGTTTTCTCCGTATTCGCTTTTTACGGGTGCAAAAGTCTGAGTTGTTGACTGCGACAAGGGGTGTAGACAACACGGCTCGAGCAATGGCAAAGTTGAAGGGAATGTATGAAGTATTATGTCAAGATTTGACCCCTTAATATTTTCTGATGCTCAAGGGCAATCATTTCGGTCAGGATTTGTTGGAGAATTTGTCGGAAATGCAATTCCTGACCAGGGCTCATTGGCGAAAGATGTGGCGCTGTCCTCATTGGCTGGTGGGGTCGCCGCTGAAATAAGGGGTCTGAGGGGGTCAAATCTTGACAAGGTACAAGTAGATCAGTATTGCGAATCAATGGCAAGATCAGTGCGAGTAGAATATGAGGGTGCTTGCTACCACGTGATGAACCGAGTGCTGTCGACAGTCCGTTTTCCACGGTGAGAAGTGCTATTTGTACTTTGTGCAGTGTTTAGAGCAGGCGCATAAGCGGTTCGCGGTGGAGCTTCAATGCTGAATCAAATATCGAGACCCCTTTACCTTTGCGGAGAACATTGCCTGGCAATGGAAGTGTTGTCAACACCGCCACTGACTGGAGTCTTCACTCACTTGCTGGATACCAATACGGTGATCTATGTGATTCGCAACACCCCTATGGCGGTACGCGAACGATTTATTGCACACACAGGCCAACTGGGAATCAGCAGTATCACTTATGCGGAGTTGTCTTACGGAGTGCAGAAAAGTCAACAGCGGGCGATGAATCGTGCAGCGTTGGAGCGCTTTTGTGTTCGTGTTGAGTTACTGTCCTACTCAAACGAGGCGGCAGAGCAGTATGGCGTGATACGAAGTGATCTTGAAGCGCGAGGGCAGGTGACAGGCCCTAACGATTTACATATCGCCGCCCATGCCAAGGCGGCAAATCTGACGCTGGTGACAAACAATCTGAAGGAGTTCGAGCGGGTTGAAGGTTTGCCGTTGGAGAATTGGATTTAAGGAAGGATAAATACTACCTGAAGTAGAGAATGCCGATGGCCATCGCCTCATTTCGAATCTAAAATGAATACTCGCAATCAGGTCACCTGAAGCGGTAGGCTTGTGTATCGGATAATCAGAATAATAGACGTAGGTTTGCGTGAAACAACTAATTGCCTTGTCAATCGGTCTTTGTGCCCTTGCATCAACAATCCTGCTGACGACGTCGGCCTATGCTGCGGCGTGGGAGTGTGGTGAACGAAGTAACCTGCCTTTGGAGGGTAAGAACTATTGTGCTGCCGGTGATTTTCGTCAAGCTGAAATTAATCTGGGAAAAGTGCTTGATGTGCTGCTGAAAAAACATCAGCTTACCTTTGGCGATAACCGTGCTTTAAGAAATGCTCAGAGTGCTTTTGAATCTTATCGTGATAATCAGTGTAGCGCGGAAAACCAACGGTTGGAGGACAAGCCTTTTCATCCAATGATTGTTGCCCAGTGTAAAACGAGGCTCACTAACCTGCGGATCGATGAGCTAAAACGAATGGATAGGATGAGGGATTAAGATTACATCCCGGATCAGGGGTTGGGCTGCCGGACAATGGCAGTTCAAAGTATTTTTAATTGTATTAGCTGTTTATTGTTGCCTGCATTGAGGATGGTTTTTTACAAAGCGCGTTTCAGATGCCGGGTGTTTAAGCAATTCTGCAGCGGGTCTTATGGGTCTGCGCAGTAGCTCACCACTGCAATTTGGACATATTCCCTGAAAAGTATTCATAGCGCAATTGCTGCAGAACGTACACTCGAACGAACAACACATAGCAAGCCGGCTATCAGCTGGCAGATCAAACCCACAGCATTCACAGTTTGGCTTAAGCAGTAACATTTTCGTCTCTTTAGTTTACGTAAAATTATATTCGTCTATGTATCTGCGATAAAGATTTTGTGGTCAGGCTTATGCAGATGGCGGCTTGCAACACACCTGGTCGTAGTCATAGCGCTGTGGCAGCCCACCTGCATACTCGTAGATATCAAGCGTAGCTGCATAAGCGGCATCAGTAATTTCAATGTGTGGAGTCCAGTTGCCCAGTTTTTGATAGGTGGCGATACATGATTCCAGTACAGCGCGGTCAATTTTTGGAAAGTACTCTTGTTGAGTGCGGGCGATTTCTGTGGCGCTTGTGTCATTCATCCAGATTCTGGTTTTCGTATAGGCCCGTACGAAAGCTTTTGCCATATCAGTGCCAAGCCATTCTGGGGTGGCCGCCAGGCTGGAGAAACCGCAGGGACCGATCTGGTCGCCTACTTGTGCCACTATAGATCCGGCATTGTCCGCTTCCAGCTGTTGAGGAAATGGCCCCTGTTGTTGAACGTAGTCGCCTTTGCCGTCGCGAAATGCTTTATCCATGTCAGCAGCGCCACCGACGTTGACCACATTGATTTTGTTAAAGTCGATACCAGCCTTGTAGCAGGCGTATTTAAACATGACCAGTGGCTGACCACCGCCAAACAATACAACCTCTGACCCTTCAAGCTTACTCCAGCTGAAGTCACTATCAGCTGTACGGGCGGTTAGGAAGAAACCGTCCATTTCATTGACCTGCGCAAAGTGCTTTGCGACTGGTATCTGGCCATTGGAAAGCGTAGTGAACCCCTGGCTTAAGGCTGACTGCACAACATGAGCGCTGCCATCTTCAAGTGCGGTAAGCGCAGATTTCCCCGGTTCGGCAACGGACCAGTTTGCCTGCAAGCCCTCGTTTTTTAGAAACCCTGCCGCAATAGTCGCAATTAACGGTGAATAGAATGCAGAAAACAGGGTGAACTGAATATTGATTGTGTCCAGGTGGAACTCCGGGGAATGTGAGTTTATGACTTTTACGTGATTCCGCTGTCGCTGGTTCGCTAACCCTTGTCCATAAAGGTAGTGTGCAACTTTGCCAGTCCACCCATCAGGCAGGATTGGTCTGATCCAATGCAGACCATTTGATAGCCATAGTCTATGTAGCGTTGGCCTACTGCCGGATCAAAAGCCAGAGTACATGAAGGTACACCGACTGCGGCCAGCCGCTCGGCCGCTTCACGGATAGCCTTCTGCACATCGGCGTGTTCTATGTCACCGAGATGCCCCATTGATGCAGAGAGATCTGCCGGGCCTATGAATACACCGTCAACGCCGGGCACCTGTGCTATAGCTTCCAGATCTGCCATTGCCTCCATAGTTTCAACTTGCACTATTACAGTCACAGCGTCATTGGATTCGCGCAGATAGGCTTGGTTGCGACCGAAGTTTGAAGCTCGTGAACCGCCCGCCACACCGCGCACGCCTTCCGGAGGATAACGGGTAGCTGCTACTGCATCGCGCGCTTCATCGGTGTTCTGTATGTAGGGGATGATAAAGTTCTGCACACCTGCGTCCATAAACTGCTTAATCAACACCATATCGTTCCATGGCGGTCGCGCCAGTATGCTGGAGGCACTGCCACGCATCGCCTGGAGTTGATCACGCAGGGATGACAGGTCATTGGGGGCGTGTTCGCAGTCGACAAGTATCCAGTCAAAACCTGCATCGCTGACAATTTCGGCCACCATGGGTGAGGTTAGACTCATCCATATCCCACATTGCCTTTGGCCGGCAGCCAGTGCACTTTTTAACTGGTTTTCCATTTTCTTTCCTCTTGTTGTCGGTAACCCAAGAATAGCGGTTAAAGCCTGCGTCGCCAAGAACTTCCGAAGACAAAATATTCGCAGCACGTGGTCTTTATCTGTGCGTTAGCATAAGAGCAGGAAACCGGTAGCTTTTTGAACCGGTATCGTCATAAGCTCTGGCATAATCACGTAGACAGGATTGAATTGGTGGAAACCGCTAAAACGATGGACGGGCAGGATTGGGGGCTATTGATCCTGCTTTCTGTGCTTTGGGGTGGAGCGTACTTCTTTGCCGGCGTTGCCGTCAGGGAGCTGCCACCGCTGACCGTTGTCCTGGCGCGTGTTTTATTAGCCGCTGTCGCGTTGTTGCCGTTGTTTTGGTACTTCGGTCATACGTTGCCGAAATCCTTTACCGAGTGGCGTCCTTTTATTGGAATGGGTCTGTTGAATAACGTGGTTCCGTTCGGATTAATTTTTGCCGGGCAAACACAGATCACCGTAGGCCTTTCCGCAATTATCAACGCAATGACGCCGTTGTTCACGGTACTTGTAATGGCTGGCTTTCAGCAGGAACGCTTAACCGCAAACCGCGTTATCGGCGTGCTCCTGGGCGTAGCAGGGGTGGCGGTGTTGCGAGGAATTGAAGGGCCGGTAAACGCCAGTCAAACTCTCGGAATAGCTCTATGTCTTGGCGCCGCGCTGAGCTATGGGTTTGCCGCTCTCTGGGGGCGGAAGTTTCTGGTCGGGGTTGCACCGGTGAAATCTGCAACCTGTCAGTTGTTGTGCTCGACCGTTATTATGATGGTAGTGGTCTCCCTGATAGATCAGCCGTGGACGCTTGATGCTCCCGGCTGGAACACCGTTTGGTCGGTGATAGCGCTTGCTGTTTTTGGAACTTCTTTGGCCTATATCGTATTTTTTAAGATCCTCGTTCGCGCCGGACCGAGCAATGTGATGCTGGTGACTTTGCTTATTCCGGTAACTGCACTGGTACTTGGAAATATATTTCTGGGTGAAGCCATTCAGTCAAAAGAGATCATAGGCGCACTAATAATAGGATCGGGATTAATGTTCATTGATGGACGGGTGATCAATCGATTTCTCCGCAGATAGGTTTCGACGAGGTGAACAATCCCGCAGCTGCCGACTGATCCCGTTGTCGATCGCCATTTTAAGTGTAATGCTTATCCCAAAAGGTGATTTTGCAGTATTTTTTCTGATTTCCGGAATCGGCTTAAACCATGTCGTTAAGAATTTTGAATTGCATCTTTATCGAGACGTTGGGTATAGTCTCCAATGTGGATGTTGTTGTAACTCAAAACAGGTTTATAAAAGCGCTGACAGATGATGGTGTGATTAGCAATGATCAATTGCAAATTGCCCTGATCGAGTCTGAGAAATCCGGCAAAACGCTTAATAGAACTTTACTTGATCTTGGCTTTATTACCGAAGCGCTGCTGCGTGATGTAAAAAGCGAAGTGTCCGGCAGTACCGCTGTCGAATTAAAGAACGCGCTACCGGATGCCGCAGCGCTTGCGTTGTTAAGCGACGAATTCTCCCGTCGTTGTCATCTAATCCCTTTGTCGCTGACTGATGGAGTGCTCACCGTAGCGCTGGCTGACGTTCATGATCTGCAGGTAATGGACAAATTGCACCATCAGCTTGGTGCGGGTATTGAGTTGCGACCTGTGCTGGCCAGTGAGCGCGATATCATCGAAGCGATCGACCGTTTTTACGGATTTGAGCTTTCTATTGACGGCATATTGCATGAAATAGAAACCGGTGAAAAAGAAAGCAGATCATCCGGGGCTGCAAACCAGAGCTCTGAATATAGTCAGCCTGTTGTTCGCCTGGTGGAAGCCATCCTTATCGATGCAGTGAAGCGCTCTGCATCCGACATACATTTCGAACCGGAAGTCGGATTTATTCGTGTTCGCTATCGGATTGATGGTGTGATGCGGCAGATCCGGAGTCTGCATTATGATAATTGGTCTGCCATCGCGGTTCGACTAAAAGTGTTATCTGAGCTGAATATTGCTGAGAACAGAGCGCCTCAGGATGGGCGCATGTCCTTTGATGTAGCGGGTTCACCGATAGAATTCCGCGTGTCGGTGATGCCAACTATTCATGGCGAAAATATTGTTCTGAGAATTCTCGATCGGCATAAGGGCATTGTACCCATGGCATCACTGGGCCTTGGCGATAAGGCGTTTTCCGCGCTGAGTGTGATGATGGCGCGACCGGAGGGTTTGATTCTGGTGACAGGTCCGACCGGTAGTGGCAAAACCACAACGCTTTACTCAATGCTGAATAACATCAGTGATGAACGAATTAATATTATGACGATGGAAGATCCCGTCGAATATCCATTGCCAATGCTCAGACAAACTACCGTTAACGATCAGGTCAAACTGGATTTCGCGTCAGGAATCAAGGCTATTTTAAGGCAGGATCCGGACGTCATACTTGTCGGCGAAATACGGGATGAGGAAACTGCAGAGATGGCATTAAGGGCATCAATGACTGGACATCAGGTCTATTCAACCCTGCACGCAAACACAGCTATCGGGGCATTGACAAGACTTACGGATATGGGGGTTAGTACCTCGGTCATTGCCGGCAACGTGATCGGAATTGTGGGGCAGCGATTAGTCAGGAAGCTATGCGACTATTGTAAGCAGCAAACGCCGGGTGATGATCTGGAGAAGCAAATTGTTAATGCAGACCATGTGTTTAAAGCGGCTGGCTGTGATGTTTGTGATCAGCAAGGGTATAAGGGTCGTATAGCAATCGTGGAGGTGCTTAGGTTTAATGAAGAGCTGGAAGAAGTAATCATGGCGGGCGGCAGTGCCTCCGACATTCTGCAGGTAGCAGCACATGGTGGGTACGTAACCATGATGGACGACGCTATTGCCAAGATCGTAGCTGGATTAACCTCGATTGAAGAAGCCTCGCGTGTGATCGATTTCACAAAACGCCTGAACTGATTAAGGTAAGGTTTTTACCTCCAGAGTCCTCAGTGCTGGTCATGGTTGTATAGTAGTTAGTCGTAAAGTCGTAAAGTTGTAGGTTGTAAAATGAAGTACTTTTCCTATAAGGCAGTTGATGAGTCCGGGCTGATCAGTCGCGGCAGTATGGCAGCTCTTAATGCTGCAGATCTGGATGCCAGACTCAGCCGTTCACACCTTGAATTAATCAGCTACCGTCAGTCACTGATTGCCAGTCTGCGTCGACTTACAGCTGGCGCACAGTCATGGTCGCGACGCGAGTTGATCGACTTTACCTTTCATCTTGAACAACTGCTGACCGCCGGGGTACCACTGCTGGAGGCGTTGCAGGAGTTTCGTGATTCGGCGGAAACACCGCGCCTGGCTTCTGTCGCAAGTCAGTTGGTCGATGCAATAGATAATGGAAAATACCTGTCTGAAGCCTGTGCTGCGCAGCCTGCAATCTTTGGCAAAATGTTTGTCAGCATGCTGCAGGTAGGTGAACAAAGCGGAAATCTCGATAAGGTTCTGATGGACCTGGGTGAGTTGCTTAAATGGCATGATGAAACACTATCAAGAATACAAAGGGTAATGATTTACCCTTCTTTTGTTGCGGTGGTGTTGTTACTTGTTATTGTCTTTGTGATGACATGGCTGGTCCCCGGCTTAATGTCATTCGTGGTGTCTACCGGCAACGATTTACCATGGCATACAAAAGCATTGATATCCACCTCTGCTGTGGTAAGCCAGTACTGGTTGATATTGATGGTTGCTTTTGTTGCACTGGCGGTGTTTTCCCGTTTGGCAATAGCCGCAAACAGGGAGTTAAAAATCCGCTGGGACGGCGTGTTGCTGAGAATCCCCTTATTCGGTCCGGTGTTATACAAGATAAAACTAGCGCGGTTCTCGCGTTGTGCGTCCTTAATGTACGGCTCAGGTATCAGTCTGATCGATACCCTGAGGCTGGGTGAGGGTGTGGTTGATAACCTGGTGTTAAGTAACTCTCTGGGGGAAATTCGCAGCCGGATAGTCGACGGGCAAACTGTTTCCGACAGTTTCTCAGACAGTTCTGTGTTCCCGCCCATATTTGCTCGAATGATGCGCGTTGGTGAGAATACCGGTGCCATGGATATAGCTTTTAACCAGACCGGATATTTTTATGATCGCGAGTCTAGAGAATCCATCGAGAGGCTTGAGCAATTTATAGGTCCGGCGATGATTATCGCCGTAGGCTCAATCATGATGTGGGTGGTGGTTTCGGTGATTGGGCCAATTTACGACCTTGTGTTTAGCATGAGCGGGCAATTCTGATGAGATACGTATTGCTGCTTCAGGGTGAGCGCGCCTCTGCTTTTGCAGTGGGGCGCGGGGTATTTGGGGCGCCGGTTGTGTTCGAAAATAACGCACGGGACATAGAGAGGTTTACTTTATATCTTCAGGAACGACACGGTGCGATGTTTACGGTTGTAGTGGATTCAAAAGATCAAGAGCATCATGCTGAATCCATACCGCATTTGAAGCGCAGAGATCGTGAGCGCCTGTTGTTAAAATTGCAGCAGCGACATTTCTCTGGTGAGTCCTTGTCAGTTGTTACTGTGCCTGAGGGTCGCAATATACCTGGTAAGCTCCTGCCGGTGACCGTATCAGGGCTGAGTGAGGGGTCAGATTGCGATTGCTGGTTGGGTGCGTTGCAAAAAACATCAACGCTGATTACCTCCATGTGCTCACTGCCGCTATTGGGTTTAGCTATCCATAAAGCTGGTGGGAGTTCGTCAAGTCTCTGTGCCGTGCAATTAGGTCAGAGTGATTTCCGATTGCTGGCTTATAAGAACGGGCGGTTGTTGATCAGTCGCTATCTTTTTGTGTCCGGGAACATTGCCGGACAACTTCTTGAGCAATTGCAGCATACGCAAAATTATCTGGACAGGCTGCAGGACGAAGGCAGTGTGCAGAGCTCAGGTAAAATACCGCAGTCGCCACCGAACTTAAATCAATCACATTGGGGTATGGATTCGGTCCGGGTAATTGGTGCGTTGTCAGCAACCAGTAAAGCGACACTGGAAGACAATGGCATAAGAGTAACCAGTTGCCGAAATCTGACCAATGAACTGAAGCTGAAGTTTGAATTAAAATTCCCCTTTGGTGAT
>CAKZVB010000299.1 GCA_937922015.1 uncultured Granulosicoccaceae bacterium | reverse complement strand
GCCGCATATACCAGTGTGACGTTATCGTTGATGAACGTCAGCTACAATTCGCTTCAATCAACCGAACTGCCGGTCACCACGTCGGCTTTCGGTGACTACACGACAACACTTACAGCGCCGACCGACAGTGCGCTGGGAACTGTGGTGGTCTACAGCGAAGATCCTGCGGTTTTTGATAATTGTGTAGTGACTACTGATTAGTTTAAAAATGGTTTGGATGTTGAAAGCGGCTGCCACCAGGCAGCCGTTTTTGTTTGTGCGTCGTGAATCCCAATCAACAGCGCGTTAGGTAGTCGCAAGTATATAGTCCTGGAACTGTTCTGACGCATGAGCAAGATCGCCGTTGTGTCGAGCCTCACTTACGCGTCCGGTTTCCAGCGAAGAAGGCTCTTTGCTGGTCGGGATCGTATCCATGGCGGCCTGTAAATTTGTTATCATACAAACACATCATCAGTGCCTGCTTATTTTGTCTGAAACTCAAACCATCGATGGATTTTTGTTGTCGCGGCAGTGGCGGGATCTGCGCGATGGTCTGGAGTTGTCTTTTTGGGCCAGTACCGCACATGGGCCGTTGCGATTGCACGTGCCATCTCAGCGGGCGGTCTGTTTTGTGTCCCGCGAGGAACGGCGAATCTCTATGCCTGACAATGTGCAGCGTAAGGAGTTAGCGCTTTCATTACCCGAGGGGGCGGCAGTTGATGCTATTTATACCTTTCATCAGAGTCAGTTGGCCCAGCTTCGTGCTGATTATCCAGGATTGTTGCACGAGAGTGATATTAAGCCGCACGATCGCTATTTGATGGAGCGATTTATTAATGCCGGTTTTTCTGCAACGGGTGTTGTCGAGAGGTGCGATGGCTACCTCCAGATGGCACATCCCAAACTTAAACCGAAAAATGTTGGAGTATTATTAAAGCTCGCATCGATTGACATTGAAACCCGGGGACTCACCGGAAGGCTTTATTCCATCGCGATTCACAGTGATGATACGTCGGTTGTTTTAATGGTGGCAGCAGGTAGTCCGCCGCGAACAGAAGGCTATGAATTGCGTTTTTGCGAGACTGAAACCCTGCTGTTGCAAGAGTTTTTTAATTTACTACAGCGGCTTGATCCCGATGTATTAATTGGCTGGAACGTCGTTAACTTTGATCTGGATGTGATAGCGCGCAAGTGCCGGCAGCTGGGAGTGCCACTGGCGCTTGGTCGCGCAGGTGAGGCATCGGCAATATTGCAACCGGGTTCAAACGGTCAGTTTCGTATCGCACGCATACCAGGTCGGGCGGTACTGGACGGTGTGGATACCCTTAAGTCGGCGTTTTGGAGCTTTGAAAGCTTCTCCCTTGAAAATGTGTCGCAGGAGCTTCTTGGCCGTGGCAAAACGATTGCGGTCACTGACAAGGTAGCTCGTATTGATCATCTGTATAACTCCGACAAGGCCGCGCTTGCGCACTACAATATTGAAGACTGTCGCTTAGTAACAGAGATATTTAAAAAAGCAGACTTAATAAACTTCGCAGTGCAGCGAGCGGTGATGACCGGACTGCCAATTGATAAAACGGGTGGTGCGGTACAGACTTTCGATAACTTATATCTGCCACGTTTACATCGCAAGGGCTATGTAGCGCCTGCGGCCCGGGCGGATGAAACCCGTCACAGTCCGGGGGGCTATGTTCTTGATTCTGAACCAGGCTTATATCGAAATGTTATTGTTCTCGATTTTAAAAGCCTGTACCCCAGTATTATCAGAACTTTCCTTATTGACCCGTTAGGGTTGGCCAGAGGTATTAGCCGGAATCCTGAAACTCTAATGGCCGACGCTACAGTTCCCGGGTTTGATGGTGCCTGTTTTTCACGGCAAGAGCATATACTACCCGGGCTCATCAAGGAGTTGTGGCGCAAGCGTGATGAGGCCAAGGCTGAAAACAACAGTGCTTTGTCTCAAGCGATTAAAATTATCATGAATTCTCTGTATGGCGTGTTGGGTTCCAACGGTTGTCGCTTTCATCACTATCAGTTGGCCAGTAGTATTACCCGGCGTGGTCATGAGATTATTCAAACGAGCCAGAAACAAATTGAAATTGCCGGATACCGGGTTATTTACGGTGATACAGATTCCCTGTTTGTATGGCTGGGGGACTCAGTCAGTGCTGATCAGGCAGACGCCATCGGTAACCAGCTGCAATGTGACTTAAACGACTACTGGAAATCCGAGCTTCAACAAAAATATAGTCTGCCTTCTCATTTGGAAGTGGAATATGAAACGCATTATCATCGCTTTGTTATGCCGACAATTCGGGGCTCCGAGTCAGGTAGTAAAAAACGATATGCCGGTTTGGTTGTCAGTGATAACAATCAATCAGAGGTGATTTTCAAGGGGCTGGAGGCGGTTCGAACAGACTGGACGCCACTGGCTCGTGAATTTCAGCGTTGCCTTTATAGTAAGGTGTTTAACGATGAGCCGGTCGAGGCTTTAATAAAAAACACCGTCGCGCAGTTGTTGGCTGGTGAGTTGGACAATAAACTGGTATATAAAAAACGGCTTCGACGCAAACTTGCAGATTACACGAAAAATGTACCCCCGCATGTGCAGGCGGCGCGTAAACATTCCAACCCGCAAAGCTGGATTAACTATGTGATTACAGTGAACGGACCAGAACCAAGTGACGAGCGACATTCGGCCATTGACTACCAGCACTATATGGACAAACAGCTCGAACCGGTGACTGACGGTATTTTACATTTTCTGGATTCCAGTTTTCAGAGTGTCACAAGCGCACAGATAGAATTATTTTAATGTTGAGAGAAAAATGAGTATTTTTGAGGCTGATTTTGAAACGCTGGTCGTCTCGCAACCGGCTGAACACATCGCGGTAGTGACACTAAACCGGCCTCACGTTCGCAATGCATTAAACACGGCAATGATGACGGATTTGCGGGATATTTTTCAGTCTCTATATGTGAGTCAACAAGGTATTCGAGCGCTTGTCCTGACGGGCGAAGGTGATAAGGCGTTTTGTGCCGGTGGTGATTTAAAACAGCGTAATAACATGAGTTTATCGCAGTGGCAGCAACAGCACGCGGTTTTGGAGCAGGCGGTACAAGCGCTCATGTCTTGTCCGCTGCCGGTGGTAGCGGCGGTTAACGGTGACTGTATGGGGGGTGGACTAGAACTGGCGTTATGTTGTGATTTTATCTATGCCGCCGAGTCGGCAAGGTTTGCTATGCCTGAGGGCAAACTGGGCATTATGCCGGGTGCAGCCGGAACTCAAAACCTTCCTCGTGCCGTGGGTTCGCGACGTGCAAGTGAACTGATAATGACCGGGCGGATTTTCAGTGCCGATCGTGCATTTGAGTGGCAAATGGTTAATGAGGTTGTCGGCGCGCAGGACTTAATGCCGTCGGTGATTGAAGTGTGTACGGAAATCGCTGCACTCGGGCCGTTGTCGGTGGCGCAGATTAAAAGTAGTATCAGAATGGCTACGCAAGTCGATCATACGACAGGGTATGCTTTTGAGATTGCTGCATATAACCGGCTCATTCCTACGAAAGATCGCGAAGAAGGCATTGCCGCTTTTAATGAAAAGCGCGCAGCGGTTTTTAAAGGAGAGTAGAGGGCAGAACTTATCGACAGAGCCCGGCGAGAATAATCGCCGAACCTCAGTCTGTAGCAGTGTTAGTTAGTCGTCGTCTTTTTCGACTGTGGCTGCCATTTCGATTCCTTCGAGTAATTTGTCGTCCTGCTCAGGCAGGGCATCAGGAGCTTCATCAGCCAAAGCGGTCAGTTTCTCCAGATTGCTTTCTGCCGCGGTTCTTAACTCGCGATAGTGTTCAACCAGTTTGCCGCTTTGTTCAAGCAGCGCCTTGCGCTCTTCCAGTTTTTCGTCCAGCTCTTTCTTTTCTTTCTTTAGCGTGCGGACTGAGTTTTCTGCTGTTTTACGGGCAGTGTTCTCTTCCATTTTCTGTTTCTTGAGCGCCTTGAGTTTCTTGACGACGTTTTCCGGAGTATCAGCCAGGGCCGAATTTATCGCCTTGAGCTCGCGATCTTTTCGTGCCAGATCTTCTTTGGCCTTCTTCAGGGCCTCAGAGTTGTTTTCCCGCCCGACGCTCAGCGCATTTTCTGCCGCTTCTTTCTTGGCAATAGTGTCAGCGATAGCGTCTTCAGCGGACTTGCGTGCCTTGTCTGATACTTTCAGCTCTTTGCGAAGCTCGTTGAGTGATTCATCGGCGCGCTTGCGTGTTTCACGAATTGATTCGTCGGCATGGCGGGCCCGATCGATTAGCTTGTTAAGCGAAGATTTCAGATCTGCTGCGGTGCAGGTGGAATCAAGGTCGAGTGCTTTGATGATCTCGTTGGCGAGAAGTTGTTTACTAAGTGCCAGGTCTTTCCAAACCTGTAATTGGATATCGTCTTTCGTTTGACTCACACAAGTGTCTCTCTGGTATATTTTCGTGCTTGATACGGCGGGCGCAGATTCTATCACAGCGCAACGCCTATGCTATCAGGGCAAAGCTTATTAATTTTCAATTGGGGTTGTCAGATCACATAAACAGACAGGCTATAAAGAGCACTAGCTCCGGATAACTGAGTTGTCGTGTAGGGCGACAATAGGATTGTCGTCGATAAAAATACTCGTTTTGAAACTGTCAAACAGCAGCTTGGCGCCGAAGTGTCTAGAAGATCCTGTATCTCTAACTCGAGTCTGACAGTTATATCAGGACCATTATAGAGATATACGCAGCTTCTACAAGCCCAAGGACTGTTTTGCTTTCGAAATAGTGCTGTTTTAATCGTATTATTGGTGCTCTGATCGCTAAATTGGCTTGAACTGCAACACAGCCCGGAAATCTTGCCCGAAGGAAAGGTTGTTTTGAAGCTGGCATCGTTTGTTGTAAAAAAGCAAAAACAGGCTAATCCAGGTTATTTCAGACTCCCGGGTATGTGGCGTACCCGCGGGCGGGCGGTACGATCTGAAGATGAGTGACACAGCGGCTGCAGAGTCTCCATCTTTAATAAGCCCCAATTGGCGGTTGGCCGAACCCGTGCAATTATAGCGCCGACTCTAACCCGCATTATTCACGAGGATTCTCCATTCAGCGGAAATAGTGCAAAACAGGTCGCTTGATCGAGTGAGAAACGTGGCCCGCCACGTGCCGAGCTTGATCAGGCGAGATGTGCAGCAATATTTTCGTCTGATGGTGAATAGACTACTGCTATTTTAAAAAAAGCGCCTGAATCAGTGTTTGGAGCTATTTACACAGACTATTCGTCAATCATGACTCGTCGCCTAGTGAATAATGCGGGCTAAGCCCCATGTCTGGTAGTGGTTCCGGTAAGCCGTCATGTTCAGCAACAGGCAGAGTTGTCGGTGCGTTTCCCGCCAGAATGACTATCGACAACGATATTTATCTGTGGAATAAGTACGCGTTGAAACTAGTCGGTATTCTTCAGTGACAGGTCCAGCCGGACTGTCGCCTGTTTCTGCCTGTGAAAGCGGCAATTGGACTGCTGCCGTTGCGCTCCCCGTTTTGAATTCGCCATTATTATCAGGATGGGGCGCGACTCGTTCAGTGAATTACCGACAGCATTCTTGGCGTATTGCACAGACATTCAGCTCCGGATTCGGTGATTAGTATGGGTTCGGTAATCTCAAGTCCGCCGTCATCAAGCCAGAGTGCAGGCATAAAATGAAAGGTCATTCCGGCTTTTAATACGGTTTTATCACCGCTTCGGAAGGACATGGTGCGCTCACCCCAGTCGGGGGGATAAGAAAGTCCGATGGCGTAGCCACAGCGACTGTCTTTTTCAAATCCGAGCTTATTTAGAGTTGAATTGAAAGCGATGGCTATGTCTTCGCACAGGTTGCCGGGGACCGCCTTTGCAAGGCCGGCGTCTATCGCCTCGAGCACAGCGCTTTCGGCGTCAAGGTATTTTTGCGGTGGTTTGCCCAGGTAGAGCGTTCTGGACTGCGGGCAATGGTAGCGACGATGGACACCGGCGATTTCAAAGAAAGTGCATTCGTCCGTCTTCAATGGCTTATCGTCCCAGGTCAGATGCGGGGCCGTGGCATCCATGCCGGAAGGTGCCATAGGCACAATAGCGGGGTAGTCGCCCCAGTGGCCGTCCGCACCCGCTATCGCGGTTTGGTAAATGCTGGCGACCAGATCATTCTTTTTCAGACCCGGTCTGGCTTGTTCAAGAATGACACGGTGCATTTTTTCGACAATGCGTGCAGCGCGACGCATATAGGAAATTTCGGTGTCGCTCTTAATGGCTCGCTGCCAGTTAACCAGGCCGGTTGTGTCGGTAAAAGTGGCCCCGGGCAGACCGGCGAGCAGGCATTGATGTGCCGCCGCCGAGTAATAGTAGTTATCCATTTCTACTCCGATTCGTGCGTTCTCGTGTCCACGATCCCGAATCAGCGCTGCCAGAGTTTCCATCGGGTGCTTTGATGGGTTTTGTACATAGGTGTCGTCATAACCAATGATATTGTCATGGTGCATTGTGACGGTCCGTTTTGCACCCAGTGCATCCATGCTGCGGCCCCACCAGACAGGCTCGCCAACGGTGCTGAGCAGGATGGCCTGGTGAGTATAAAACGACCAGCCATCGTAGCCGCTCAGCCACGCCATGTTGGATGGATCAGTGATCACAAGCAGATCGACGCCAGCCTGTTCCATGGCGCTCCGGGTTTTGCTTAAGCGCTGTTCAAATTCTGTGCGCGTAAACTGCAGGGCAGGTTCATTCATATTGATTCCGCTAAGCGTGTGAGTGGAGCTATTCCCAAGCTGGTGTGTAGTCAGTTATGCTGGTCTTTTCAGCATGTGTCCAGTGGTGAGTAGATAATAGAGTCTGTCGAAACCCCCGGTGGCTTGTGGTGTCGCCATTGCGACAGTTGTCCGGACTTGCACCATGTCCCGGGTGGGGTCATATTTATATCGCAGACTTTTGTACCGGAATATTGATAACCTCGGCATAATGAAAATAGATTCCCCGTATCCGGATGGAACCATTGATCCGCGAATATCCTCGACAATTCTCGATAATGGCAACGGATTGCAGTGCCATGTTCTGCAGGCGGGTAATCCGGATCATCCCTGTGTGTTGTTATTGCATGGTTTTCCGGAACTGGCCTACAGCTGGCGAAAAGTGATGGTGCCGCTGGCCGAGGCGGGTTTTCATGTGCTGGCACCGGATCAGCGCGGATACGGTCAAACCACCGGGTCTGACAACAGCTTTGCCGGTGATGTCGGATCGTTCAGGCTGTTTAACCTTGTGCGCGATGTGATCGGACTGGTTTTCGCCGCCGGGCACCAGTCAGTGCATGCGGTGGTGGGACATGACTTCGGTTCCGCTGTCGCTGCGTGGTGCGCAGTTATAAGGCCGGATATATTCAGGGCTGTTGTGTTAATGAGCGCGCCTTTCGGCGGCACACCAAAAAGCATCGTATCGCAAACGCAGACTGGTATCACGGGAATTGATCATGCTGCACTGTCGACACTTACACCGCCGCGTAAACACTACCAGTGGTATTACTCAACGGCTGTTGCGGACACTGACATGCGTTTTTGTAAGCAGGGATTACATGATTTCCTGCGTGCTTACTACCATCAAAAGAGTGCTGACTGGACAGCAAACAAACCGCATGTTCTCGATTCATGGGATGCTGGTGAACTCGCTAAACTTCCGACTTACTATGTGATGCATGAACACCTCGGAATGGCGGAGACAGTCGCCCGGGAGATGCCTGATCAGCAATCAATAGATGCTTGTGAGTGGTTATCGGACACCGAGCTGGCAGTCTATACTGCGGCGTATGAGGCGGCAGGATTTCAGGGCGGGTTAAACTGGTATCGCTGCATAACCAGTGGCGATTATATTGGTGAGTTGCAAACCTTCAGTGGTTTGACAATTGACGTTCCTTCTATGTTTATTTCAGGTGCGAGTGACTGGGGTGTATATCAAAAGCCCGGAGAGTTTCAGGCGATGCAGGACGAGGCATGTAAAGATCTGCGCGGTTGTCACTTAATCAACGGTGCAGGCCACTGGGTACAGCAAGAACAGGCAGTCAAAGTTACGCAGTTATTTATGGCCTTTCTGGAAACTTCGACCAGATGAAATGGCTGTGGGCAGACGTGGTCGAGATCGCGTTGGTTTGCGTTAAGTTATTACCGGTAAGCGCCTACATCAGAGTAATTAAACAATGACAATAACTGCACTTTCCTATTTAGGTGTTCGTACAGAGTTGCTGCCTGAATGGTCATCATTCGCCGGTGACATACTCGGAATGCAGCAAGTGGACAACAGCAGCAATACGTTGACTTTTCGAATGGACGATCACAAGCAACGTCTGGTCGTTGAAAGAAAAAGCGGAAATTCGTTATCGTTTATGGGCTGGGAAGTAAGCTCTCCCGACAGCCTGAACCACTTTGCCGGTAAGCTGGACAAATTGTCGATCGATGTGAAAGCTGGTAGCCGTGCGCTTTGTGATCAACGCTGCGTTACAGAGCTGATCTATTTTAAAGATCCGGATGGCAACCGGATAGAGCTGGTCTGGAAGCCGGAGATCACTGGCGAAGTATTTATACCGGGGCGACCGATATCAGGCTTTAGTACCGGTGCGTACGGAATGGGGCATGCGGTATTGCATGTAAGGGACGCAGAGTCACTGTTAACATTCTACCGCGACACCCTGGAATTTAACGTCAGCGATTATGGCCTGACGCCGTACCCCATGTATTTTTTCCACGTTAACGGGCGGCACCATAGTTTTGCGATGATTGGCAGTGGTGAAACCGGCATACATCATTTTATGGTTGAGTTTCAGAATCTTGATGACGTAGGGCAGGGTTACGATCTGGCGCAGCAGCAACAAGACCGGATAGCGTACACACTGGGACGTCACACTAATGATTATATGACGTCTTTCTACGCAAATACCCCTTCCGGTTTTTTTGTAGAAAGCGGCTGGGGAGGCAGAGTTATCGATCCCGATACCTGGGTTGCTCATGAGACCACGGTTGGCCCGAGTTTCTGGGGTCATGAAAGATTGTATTTGTCTGAGGCAAAAAGAGATGAAATGAGGAACATGAGACTTGAAGCAGCCAGAAACGGCCTCAGAGCACCGGCGTTGCACGATTGTCCGTGGATGTTTGAGCAGTTACATAAAAATAAATGACGGCGGTCGAACCACAAGATGAATCCCCCCGGGATGTAGCGATTGTCGGCCTTGGCCCGGTGGGAGCAACGCTGGCTAATCTGCTGGGGATGTGCGGCTTGTCTGTTGTTGTTATAGAGCGTGAAAAAAATATACATAAACTACCAAGAGCTGTTCATTTTGATGATGAAGTGCTGCGGGTGTTTCAGACTATTGGTGTGGCGGATGAGGTAGTTGTTAATTCGCCCTTTAACCCTGGAATGCGGTTTGTGAATAATCACGGACACCTGTTGCTGGACTGGCCACGATCGCCGGACATTGGCGAGCAGCTTTGGCAAACCAGTTTTCATTTTCATCAGCCGGACCTGGAACTGGTATTGCGCAATGCGCTTAAGCGTTTTCCGAATGTCAGTGTGATCACACAAAGACAGGTTGTGGCCATTACCACATTGAATGACGGTGTTGAATTGACCACTCAGCACATTAGCGCCGACAACCCTGATACCACCACGATTCGGGCGAAATATGTGGTCGGTTGTGACGGTGCCCGTTCTGTCGTTCGACAATCGATGAAAGCAGAAGTGCTGGATCTTGGATTCAGGGAGCGATGGCTGGTCGTCGATGTGCTATTAAACGAAAACAAAGCTGAATTGGGTGATTATACCATTCAATATTGCGATGCCGATCGCCCGGCAACGTATGTTCGTGGCCCATTGAACAGGCGGCGCTGGGAAATAGCTGTTCACGATAGTGAAGACAGCGAAAAAATCTCCAGCGGTGAATCTGTGTGGAAGCTGCTGTCGCGCTGGCTCAAACCATCCGAAGCGACAATTGAGCGTGTGGCGGTATATACGTTCCATTCTCTGCTTTCTAAACAGTGGTGTGGTGATCGGCTTTTGCTGGCTGGTGATTCAGCGCATCAAATGCCACCGTTTATGGGGCAGGGAATGTGCGCGGGTATCAGAGACGCTGCTAATCTTGCGTGGAAACTCAAGGCCTGTATTGATGGCCACTCAAGTGATAGGTTGCTCGATACTTATCAGGCAGAGAGATACCCGCATGTCAGGCATTATATAGAAACGGCAATTCAACTTGGCAACCTGATAAACGCCTGTGATTCTAAACAGGCACTGCAGCATGTATTTAACCAGGGTGTCGGATCGGCAAAGATGAAAACCACTACTCCGCCTCTCGGCCAGTGTATGGTTGATAATATCCATGCGGGACTGTTAGCACCACAAGTGCTGCTAACAAATCAACGCAAGATCGATGACGAAGCTGGTTACTGCAGTGTGTTACTGTTGGCAGCAGATTTCCCTGTGGACATACCTCCGCGTGAACTGTTGATCGGCAGTGGAATATTTGTAATAACGTCAGAAGAGCAGTCGGGTGTGCAGAAATTGCTAACACGATATAAGTCCAATGCAATTTTTATCCGACCTGATCGCTATATATTGGGCACTGCGAATACGACAGATGAATTAATAGAACTGATAGATATTGCGCACGCAAATGGCCTTCTTGCACTGCATGGAAAGTCAGTTGCCTGATCGCACAGGACTTATAGTCGAATACGCCTTACTGGCACTGTTGGCTTTATTGTGGGGGGCGTCCTATCCGCTGTTAAAAGTGGCTGTGACCGAAATTTCGCCCTTGACGCTGATTGCCTTTAGAGTGTCGGTAGCAGGCACTATTTTATTTTCCATTGTAGTGGCTGGTGGTCATGATTTACCGAGGGATGTGAAAATTCTTTTTCAGCTCTTTGTGCAGTCATTTCTTACCTGTTTTGGTGCCTGGTCATTACTCGCCTGGGGGCAACAGCATATTGACAGTGCGATGGCTGCTGTTCTGAATTCAACCTCGCCATTGTTTGTTGTAATCATCACACTGTTATTAGCCGGGCGTGATTCTGTTCCGTGCAGGAAAGCTGCGGGTGTTTGTCTGGGGTTGTTCGGTGTGGTGTTAGTTGTAGGCCTGGATGTATTTAGTGGGCTGGGCGCTCAGGTCGCGGGGCAATTAGCGGCACTCACCGGGGCGGCGATGTATGCCTGTGCAGCATTGTACGGCAGGCATTTTGCGGGGCTTTCGTCTGCGGTGACTGCAACGGTTACTATGCTTTGGGCGGCAATAATCATGGTGCCCGCAGCTCTGCTTGTAGATAAACCGTGGATGTTGTCGGTTTCGCATAAAGCCATGTTTGCGGCGGTTATCTTAAGTGTGTTTAGTACCGCACTGGCGTTGTTAATATATTTTCGCTTGCTAAAAACACTGGGCTCTATCGGTACCACCAGTCAGGCCT
>CAKZVB010000298.1 GCA_937922015.1 uncultured Granulosicoccaceae bacterium | reverse complement strand
TTGCTCATGGCAAGGTTATCTTATTTGGTCGATGGAGTGGCGACTATGAAATAGCGGATCCCTACCGGCAGTCTGATTCCATGTACCAAGCCGTATTTCTAAAATTAAAAGAGCAAGCTCAAAACTGGGCATATAAACTGGACCTACCTAAGTGAAATCAAGCTCAAATAACCCCGGACTGAATTACTCTGATGACTCTGACCAGGAGAACGAAGAAATTCTACAGTATTTGATGCTGATATGGTCGAGAAAGCTATTCGTAGCAGCCTTTTTATTGCTCGGGTGTCTATTGGGTGTAGCAATCGCATTAAGCCAGAATTCGCTGTATCAGGCTGACGCGTTAATTCATCTGGAAACTAAAAAAAGTGGTATCAGTCTTTCGCAGGATATCACGGACTTGATGTCCAGCGAATCTGATGCGATAACAGAAATGGAGATCGTTAGATCGCGGATGGTTCTTGGAAAAACGGTGCGTGAGCAGCAGCTTGATATTGTCTCTGCGCCCAAGTCAATCCCTCTGTTAGCAAACCTTTTTACTTTTCTCCAAATGTCTGTGCCTGAGTGGGATTGGTTGTCATCATATGGTCTGAAAGGAGAGAGTTTAAAGATCGAATCACTGTCCGTCGTCGCTGAACTCCAAGGTGTGGCATTAGTAGTGAAACGCCTTGATGAAAGCCAGTATCAAGTTGAATCTCCCGACGGAACTGTTCTCAATGGATCACTGGGCCAAATGCTGAGTCATCCGGACGGAAAATTTCAAATAAATGTAGCTGGTATATCGGCTCGGCCGGGAGTCGAGTTTTTCGTACGGAAAGTCTCTGAGCTGGCGGCGTTAAATCGATTACGCAGCTCTCTTCGAGTGTCAGAGAAAGGCCGGAATTCGAATTTACTAACGATCACATTGAAAGGGGGTGACACCCAGGTTGCTAAAAGGACTCTCGATCAAATTATAGAAACCTATGTTTCTCAGAATATAGGACGCAGCTCTGAAGAAGCAGAGAAAAGCATCC
Organism: uncultured Granulosicoccaceae bacterium; assembly: GCA_937922015.1. Taxonomy (GTDB): domain Bacteria; phylum Pseudomonadota; class Gammaproteobacteria; order Granulosicoccales; family Granulosicoccaceae. The sequence goes on along the minus strand of CAKZVB010000298.1, from coordinate 8,280 downwards.
GGTTCCTTGAAAAACAGCTGCCAATTGTTCAAAACGACCTCTCTACTGCAGAAAACGATCTGAATGAGTTTCGTTTGAGGAATGAGTCTATAGATCTGGCCGCAGAATCTGCGTCTGTATTAGAGCGAATGGTCGTTATTGATACTCAATTGAGTGAACTTTCACTCGAAGAAGCGGAGTTGTCGCGTCTGTATACCCAGTCTCATCCTCGCTATACAGCGCTGTTGAATAGGAGAGCTGCATTAATTTCAGAAAAAGAATCATTAACTTCGGCAATGCAAACGTTTCCTAAAACCCAGCAGGAAATACTGAAACGTACTCGCAATTTGGAAGTTAATCAGCATATCTATTTGCAATTACTGAATAAAAAGCAAGAGTTGAATGTACTCAAAGCATCTACGGTTGGTAGTGTGAGGATAATTGACAGAGCCGCGGCGAATCCGATAGCTGTTAGTCCTAACCGTTCGTCGATAGTTGTTATGTGCGCGTTTTTAGCAACAATTCTAGGCTGTGGCATTGTACTCGTGCGTTCCTTCTTTGAGCGAAATGTAGACTCGCCGGATGACATTTCAAAGTTGAACTTACCTGTTTACGCTACCATCCCCCGATCTGTAGAGCAGAATACAAAGGTAAATCAACCCTTCATATTAGCCAGGGATAATCCTGCTGAGCTCTCTGTAGAGGCATTGCGAAGCCTTCGTACCAGTTTGCATTTCGGGATGTTGGAAGACGGTAAAGGCATTGTTTCGATTACCGGCCCTGCGCCGGGTATCGGGAAATCATTTGTTGCTGCAAATCTAGCCTATTTGTGTGCTGAATCAGGCTCCAAAGTGCTGTTGATTGATACTGATATGCGGCGTGGTACTGTCGCCCAGTTATTTGGTTTTGAAAACAAAACAGCTGGTTTGTCTGAGTTGTTGGCTGGCACGATAAAGCTCGAACAGGCAATACGGCCAATCGCTGTTGGCGTTGGCGCAAATAGCGTTGCGGAAGACAATTTAAAGGCACATAAAAGAGAACTGGAGCCGGAGTTGGAGGCGGTTCTGGATGGCATAGATCTTCTTGAGAGCGATAATAACGGTACTTCTCGCATTGACTCAGGACATACAGGGCATCTGTCTATTCTGCCGAGAGGGAAAGCACCGCCGAATCCATCAGAGCTGTTGATGCAGGGCAGGTTGCCAAACTTATTGAGAGAAGCCGCTCAGTCTTATGATCTGGTGATACTGGATACGCCACCGGTACTTGCTGTGACTGATGCGATGATCGTAGGTCGTTATGCGGATATGAACCTCATGGTGGTCCGGCATAATCAGACTCGAATTAAAGATATGGAGCAGATTGCCAAAGTATTCTCTGTGAACTCGGTAGAGTTGTCAGGAGCAATATTGAATGGCTATGACCAGAAAGCAAGTAAATATGGACAATATGGATATGCTTACGGGTACCAGTATCAATACGAATCAGTGGACTGATTCCAGATCGGGTGCCGCTGAAATCAGATATTCTGAGTTGACATATCCGGGTTTCCAGCCTGCATTATTCATGAGGATTCGGCGTCCAGAGTCAATTGCGCTAAACAGGTCGCCCAATCGCCTGAGAAGCGTGGCCCGCCACCAGCGATGCGGATCGGGTGAGATGTGACGCGCTATTGGCTCTGGTGTCGAATAGACAGTCTGTCATTTCAGGATTGACCATAAATTCACTGCAAACAACTTAAATAAAGATGTATGAGCTAATTTCGTCGGTTGCCTTGTGAATAATGCAGGCTAGTGCGACCGGGCCTTGAGCTCCATATCAAGTGCCCATAGCTTTTTATGTATCTGCCAACTGTAAACGATTAAGGCAATTCCTGTGAGAAGGCAGGCCAGCGGAAGCATCCAGTAGAATTGACTCGTTCCAAAGAATACTATGTAGGTGTTGATTACAATAAAGACCAGGCGGGTTTCTGTTGGACCCAGACCGTGGTGGTAGATTTCAAATTCATTGGTCGCTGCGAAGCTCAGAAAAGAATTGACCATAAACGCCGGTACAATGCCCAACAGTATTAAAAACCAGAATTGTGTAGATTCCGGAGCGAACAAATAGCCGGCGATCACCAGGCAGCACATGAAGATGTAATCAAGAAAGTGGTCCATATAGAAGCCCCATTTGATCAGTCCTGTGTCGCGACGTCTGCCGACTTCTCCATCTGCAAGATCTGAAAGATATTGCAATATAATCATCAGTGAAATGCCACATACCCAGTGGATATCTGTGGCGGCGAGCCAGCCAAAAAATAGAGCACCCGCTGACCAAAGGATAGTCATAAACGTAAGATGCCATGTCTCTATGCTCTCAGGGACTTTTGGAACCAGCCAGTTTTTCAGTTTTATTTCAGCTGGTGTGAGTATTGAAACACCAACTTTTTTATCACCTGCAAAGTTATCTTTTTCGGATGATCCAGACATTAACGGTACCCCTTTTAGTTAGAGCTTCTGACTGTTTGTGCACATGGTTGCGTTGCAAAACCACTTTGACTGCCGATCTCCAGTCTAGTCTTCTGCAATATCCTCGGCCCAGAGTTCCGGCTTTTGCCGAATAAATTTTTCCATCAATGCTGTGCAGGCGGGGTCATCCGCGATTATTACTTCGACGCCGCGTGAGGCTAGAAACTCTTCGTTTCCTCCAAACGATTTGTTTTCACCGATGACCACGCGAGGTATACCGAATTGCACAATAGTACCAGCGCACATCATGCACGGGCTTAAACTGGTGTAGAGTGTGGTATCGCGATAAGTTTTTTGGCGACCGGCTTTGCGGAGCGCGTCCATTTCGCCATGAGCTATCGGATCTCCCTGTTGTACGCGCTGGTTACGTCCCGAAGATACAAGTTCATCACCCCTGGCTAACACTGACCCTATGGGACAACCTCCCTCATCGAAGCCGTTTTTTGCCTCTTCGTAGGCAAGCTGAAGGAATTTACTGTCTGTTTCGTTAAGCATGATGAGTCCAAAAAAATCGAGTCGCGTAATCTATGTTGTGTACCACCTTTTTTTAGGTGGCTGGCGTGTTGCTGATTTAAAGATTCCGTTAGCTATCATTTATCCAGGGCGGCATCACTGACAAAGTTGTTCGTCAGTCGCTCTTGAGCAAACGTAGACCCGGGTCCGTGACCGGGCAGAAACGAGATGTCGTTCCCCAGCGGCCATAGCGTGGTGGTGATGGAATTGATCAACTGCGAGTGGTTGCCGCGAGGAAGATCAGTGCGACCAATAGAGCCCTTAAACAACACATCCCCGACAAAAGCAAAGGCGAGTTCCGGCTGATAAATGACAATCGAGCCGGGAGAGTGCCCGGGGCAATGAAGTATTTGAAATATTGTACCGTCCAGATCCAGTGTTTCACCCTCCGTCAGGTATTTATCCGGTGTGAAAGGCTCTGCTTCCTGGATGCCATAGGTGCCGGGTTTCAGTTCATCAAGCAGGAACTGATCATCAATGTGTGGCCCGTGTATTTCACAACCTAGTCTGCGACGGGCTTCGGCGGCACCGCCAACGTGATCTATATGACCATGGGTAAGCCAGATGCACTGAATGTCTACCTGCAGTTGTTCTATCGTCTGCATTAGTCGATCGACTTCACCACCGGGATCAATCAGAACCCCGTGCATAGTCTCTGTTGACCAGAATATAGAGGCGTTTTGTTGCAGTTGTGTTACTGGTACAACCTGTAGCTGGAACTTTGGCTTTTCGTCGCTGGTGATCATTTTAATAAATAATTTTGATTTGGCTATAGAATATCACGACCTGAGTAAATATGAGATCCGCTAGCAAAGTTCGAAGTTATTACGCCAGAATTCCTGCAAGCCAATGGCAAGTTGATTCGCATTTGCGCAATTCGATAAATCCCAGTGGGCAGGGAACAAGTCCCGGTAGAATTGATCATTGAAACGCTGATCAATTAATACCACAACTCCGGTATCGCTCTCGGATCGTATGACTCTGCCGGCGGTTTGTAGTACTCGAGTTAAACCCGGGTAGCGACTACCGTAATCAAATCCGTTCAAGCCCTGCGATGCATAGTCTTTTTCGATCAGCTTCTGTTGAAGATCAATAGACGCAAGTCCGGTCCCGACAATGATGCTGCCAATAAGCTTGTTGCCTGTATAATCAACACCTTCCCCAAATACTCCCCCCATAATAGCAAACGCCAGAGTCGCATCGTCCTGGTCGAAGGTGTTTAGAAACCGCTGGCGTTCCTGCTCACTGCTGCCACGTTCCTGAATGATCACAGGTATCGATGGATATTTTTCTGTGAATGCCGCAAAGACTTTTTCCATGAAGACGTAAGACGGAAAAAAAATCTGGTAGTTTCCACGTCTGGCCTGATAAACCTGCCAGGTGATATCAACGATCGGTGCAACAGCTCTCTCTCTTGCCTGATATCTGGTGTCAACCCAACTGCATAAAAAAGATCCTTGCTGTGCCGGGTTAAACGGGGATGGCAGCGCCAGACACGCAGTGGTGTCAGGCAGACCCAGAGACTCCCGAAAGAAATGCAATGGCCGCAGGGTGGCGGAAAATGCCACTGTTGCCCTGAACTGTTTAAAGCTATGGTGAAGGTAGGCGGTCGCATTGAGGCATTGAAGTTTCAGGTTAACCTGCCTGGTTTTCCTGTGCCGCTTATGGCGTGTAATTGTACAATGCTGATCACCGAACAAATCTTCAATGACCATATAACGGTACAACTCTTTCGCTACTTCTGACTGAGCCTCGCTGAGTACCAGATTGTTTTCGAGGGTTGCGGCAAGAGCTTCGGTACATTTGGTCACAGCTTTACTTACTGTGGCCGGTTTACCCGGATCCGAATGTTCCGGTTCATCGGATTTTCCCGCCCATCGGTCCAGCGCTCTGATCACGCGTTTTAACTCGCTGCACAGATAGTCGTTGTGATTGGTTTCGTCAGATGCCACTTTCAGTTGTTGCTTATCCAGTCTGGCAGAATACATTGAGCGGGCACGATCCAGCAGATTGTGGGCTTCGTCTATTAATAACAACATTCGACCGGCATTCTCTGAAAAATGGCTAAATCGCACCAGTGGATCGAAAACATAGTTGTAGTCACAGATCACAACAGTTACCCAGGGCAACATTTGTTGAGTAAGTTCAAACGGACACAGTTGGTATTGATGCGCTGCTGCATCTATAGCTACTGGAGAAATTACACCCTGAGAAATAAGCTTTTCCCGCGCCTGTGGTAATCGATCAAAGAATCCGATTGTCAGTGGACATCGGCCGTCTCTATTTCGTTCGCAAGTACCATTACTACAATGGCAGCTGGTTTTTTTGGAAGTAATGGTGATGGCAGACACGGTTAACCCTGCGTTCTGCAAGTTTAGAATACTGTCATTTGCAGCAACGCGGCCGGAGTTTTTGGCGGTCAGATAAACCACACTGTCTATATGGCTTTCACCAATTGCTTTTAAGGCCGGGAACAGCGTGCTGATGGTTTTACCGGTACCGGTTGGCGCTTCACATAGCAGGGAACCCTTGTCACGTGCGCTGATATAGACTGCCGCAGCCATTTCCCGTTGTCCTATGCGAAAGGATGTGTGTGGGAATGTCAATGTTTTTGCCGAGCGTACTACCTCTTTTCGATGTGCATTTATTATCCTCATCCATAATAAATAACGGGTCGCTGCATTGATTGAAAATTCACGCAGAGAGTCGTATGTATGTAACTTCTCATCGATTGTGATTTCATTGGTGACCACATTAATCCAGATCAGGCGTAGCGATATGTCCGGTGGTTGCTGTGTTGCTGTGTGTTCCTGCAATTGATGCAGCCAGCAGTAGCCATATACCTTTAACTGTGCCCAGTGAAGATCCACGATACCCTGAGGGATTTTTTCCGGAGGTGCATAGCAGCTTTTAATCTCGCCGATGCGTGGAGCGTCGGGGTTGTCGTCTAACAGATCGACGCGACCGCTCAGTATTAATTGGCACTCGTGATCGTCATCAGTGAAAACATTGTCTTTTCTTGTGCAGATAGTGGTGCTGACTTTGACTTCGGCCTGTTCCGTTGAACTGCGGGTGCTTTGTATTTTTTTGTGTGCGTTTTGTCCTTCGAGTGCGCTGGGGCCTGCCGGCCCGCTATGATCAAGATCACCTGTGCGGCAAGCAAAATTGACAAACTTTCTTACTGAAACCTTGAAGATGTTGGACGATTTATTCAAAATGAATTGAATGCTCAGTGAGTAGAGTTTCTGTTTCCGAATCCCGGCTTGTCGCTTCATCCAGATACGCAACATTAACCACGGCGTGATCTATGTTGGAGTCTTTGAAAAATTGCATCCACCGCAGTTGATTTTTCTGTAGCCGGTCACCCGGGCCCTTAACTTCCAGCAATGAATACCGCCCGGTGTCGGGAAAGTTGATCAGATCCGGCAGGCCGCTTCGGTGATGGCGTATATCCTTAAGAAGGTACTCAAATAATTTTAACCAATCGGTCAGAGGTATTTTTTTCAGGGCCAGTGTTATCAGGTATCTGTTCAAATATGGCCATTGAACCAGTGGGTTTCTAATGCCGGATTTGTTATGAAAGTGAGTTAACACTACTTTCGATAAACAGCCTTTTTTGAAATCAATAAATCGTTGTTTGAACAAAGATTCGCGGGCATGGTAGAAGTCAGATTCATAGAAATCTGCAGGTGCCGACTGGAAAGGATGGTAGAACGCGCCGGGTATAGGCGCGAAAATGATATCCCAGATAGCAAGGCCGAATATCCCGGTCACCAGTGAGTTTTCGACATAAAAGCACTTGCCGCTTTTAGCGAAATGTAATGCCGCTATAAATTCTACCGGCAGATTGGAATTGGGCAGTTCAAGCTGTATCTCTGCGGGTTTGTTTTTTTCAGGCCGGTAATAATCAATGCCGACTCTCTTTGCCAGCCGGGCTGCAAATTCCTGTGAAAATTCCTTCTCTTCTGCATCTGCAGGGTTTTTTTCAATCTGTTGGCACAACTCAAACGCTGCTGATTCGTTGCCGATGGTTGCTTCGATTCTGGCGATACGTTCGCGAGCCGGTGGTTGAATATTTGATCGATAGATCCGCACAGCGTCCTGTAAGTGATTTTCACGCTCTAGCTGGCGAGCAATACGGTTAGTGAAACGATCTATTTTACGGTTGAGTGTGGTGTCACTTTTACTTTTTTCCGGCAATTGAGCGTGCAGTTCGATGAGAGAGGCCGCTCCTGTGTCTTCTGCGAATTCATAGCCGTCGACGCAACGATAGTAAAGCAGGTGAGCGTCGATCTGTTTCCGGCATTGAAATGGCAGGTTGTCTGTATCCGTGAGGTAGGATTCAAATTTTCTAACACCGAGATCACGCAAGACGAAGGTACTGAGATCCTGATGAAGGTTACCGAAGAAAAGCAGCCTGAAAATTGTGTAGCATTCCTGGAAGTTAATCTGAACTATATGTTCAGATTCTAAAAGCGAATCAAGTGGACTTGTGCCGAATAGATCTGAGGTGGTTAAGAGTGTGGCAACGGCCTGTGGATTCAGACTGGCAATCTGCGAGGAGGGTAGAGCCAGTGTCCCGCTGAGCTCTTTCCTGGTAAAGAGTGATTGCCAGTCTGCTATCTGATCGATATGGGCCGGTGTTATAAATCCGCTGGCCGTCAGTTTTTCCAGTGCCTTTTTGAGATCCGGTATTTCGCTATAATTCAGCTTTGTGGTTCTTGCGTAGTCCCCGTTACGTGACAACAGGCGAATAAACAAACGCTGAGCGTTCTCGGGCAGTTTGGTGAATTGCGCATAAAAGTGCTTTTCTTCATCGCAAAGCAAGGTTTCATAGTGGGCAAAGACAAAATCAATCAGACAATTGAAATTATCTAAATAATAGCTGTCAGATAATTCGTTTGGCTTTAACAACTGGGGCATCAAGTCACTGTTCAGTATGTGAGTGGTCGGGCAGATGTGGTTGGATTTTGGAAAATCCTGTGATCGCTGGTGTGCAGAGATGCGAAGAAGTTTGCTGTTTTTAAATATCAGGAAAGACAACCCATTTTACCGCTTTGTGATGACAACGGAAACTACCGGGCCTCTGTGGGTTCCGGCGGCGATTGCCGCTTGAGATGATTTTGTGGTTTCGGCGGCAGCAAAATTTTTAACATATTGAAATATATGTGAATATTCAGATAAAAAAGATCGCCAAATGATATTCACGATTATCAAATGCGCCCGACATGATATTATGGTGAATATTTCGCAGGAACACGCAGCACATGCAATTTGA
>CAKZVB010000297.1 GCA_937922015.1 uncultured Granulosicoccaceae bacterium | reverse complement strand
ACCCCGACCTTGCTGCGTGATTTTTCAGAGGGAATGTTCGAAACCTCTAGGGCAATCATTCGCTAACCCCCTATTCTTTTTGCTGAGTTTTCAGATCCCTCTTTCCACACCGCATAGGGATCTAATTCGCGTTCCAGCTCAGCCAATCCCTCCGCCTGCTTGATAGACACGCGAGCGCTGCCACCGTGCATGGTTGCGTAAAGGCGATTGCTCGATATTCCGGCCCGACGCGCTAAATCGGGGATGCTGCCGCCAGAATTTTTCCACTGAGATAAGTTCATTGCTTGAATGTAGCATAAATTCTGCTACACAAACAACATGAATAGTAGCAAGCGTAATCAGCGTCGATACATAAACTCTGGCGCTATGAAATCTCGACATCACGAAATCAGAAAGGAAAATATCCGGCGGTTTATGAGGGATCGTGGACTGCGGTATAAAACTTTGAAAGCAGAAACCGGCATTGACGGTAACTACCTAAATCGAATAGTGAATCAAGAAAGCGCCGGTGTTGGTGATAGAATTGTCAACCAGCTTGTCACATTCTTTAACCTGCCAAGTGATTTCTTCGACAGAGAATATAATCCCAACAGCAATAATGGCGAATTGCGGTCGATACCGCTAATTCTTCAGGGGGATTACAATAATTATATGGACGGAATTATAGAGACTGAGCGATTAATCAGCATTAGTTCAGACCTATGGACGCCTGTAGCGTTCGCGGTTATTTACGAGGGCGACGCAATGAGCCCGGAGCTAATTACAGGAGACCAGGTGATAGTCGATCCAGACATTAATCCGTCGTCAGGCGACATTGTGTACTGCTATATCGATAAACTGGATGCGCACGTTTTTCGCTTTTTTGTTATTGAAGCGGGAAAGCCCGTTTTTAAGCCAAGCAACACGATTTATGATATCGCCACAGCGGGTAAAGTAGTCGCGGTAGCACAAGGGTTCACCCGCCGATTATAAAATTGTAACATTTGTGTGATACAAAAAAGTAGTTGACGGTAGCAGAATATATGCTACGGTAGCCGCCATGTTTCGCTGTGGAGGCTTTTATTCATGCATCACATACATCTAATCGGCGCAAAAGCAGTCCTGCTTGGCCTAACGGTCGCGCTCAGTTCCGAAAAATGCAGACACATGGTTGCCGAGCTATACCGGCAACTCGATGTACTGATGACTATCAAAAGCCCTGATGCAGTTGGAGCGGTCAATCTGCTCAATCAGATAAACGACGGGCTGTATTCCATTCTGCAGAAATCAACGCTGCCCCTGACGCCTAAAGAGCGAGCGGGGATATTGACTGTGCAGGCAAGTGTTTCTCAGTCAATACAGGCGATAAGGGTGGCTGCGTGAATAAGAAAAACATGGCGCGGCTTATAGAGCACTTGGAGAAGATGCCGGAGAGTGACTTTCACTTTGGGCATTTCGCTTACTGTCCAGAGGAAAGGGTTGTTCAGTGGGGTGGAGAATTTCTTGATACAGCTCGTGAATTGTTCAAAAAAACCGGTGAAGTCCCTTGCGGAACGGTTGCTTGCGTTGCCGGTGAGTGCTGGCTGGAGTTTGCCAAGACAAAAAATGAGCGGCGAATGCATGCTTCCGATTTTGCACAACTATTTCTCGATATAGATTTTCACTTGGCGAATCAGATGTTTGGTCGACCTTGGTTTTATGGGGATTTTTATAGGCTCAGCCAAGTAAAGCTCCCCCACGTAATCAAAAAGCTCAAAGAGTTATTGAGGAATGCAAAGTGAAAGATTTCGCAAGAATAGTAGACGGCGGCGATCTGGGTCAGATACTCATGATTGCCGACACTAATGATTATGACAAACCGGTATTAGAGTTTAAGTTCAGCCCATCAATTACCGAGCTTGGAATCTGCTCTACCTCGCTAGTCTTTGATGATGATGAATCTGGTTATACAGCAAGAGACAAGACGTTTTCGGCAATGTCTGATGAAAGCGCTATCGGCGTTGTTCGGACTGTTGTCGATCAAATGGTGTTGGCGTTTGGCGAGGATGCAAAGTGAAGACAATACACCAGCTAATAACCGAATCTCACAAGCTACTATCAAGCGCTAAGCAATCACTAAGGACAGATGATGATTCTCCGTATTGCATCTGCGTACATGACCACTACAGAGAGCCCAGAGTATCAGTCTGGAACGACGATAGCGACGTGATGTTTAAGCTCACTGAAAATGAGGTAACACAATGAAACTACGATACCCAGCAATCGCAATATTAGCAGCATTACTAACCGCTGTTATCCGTCCCTATGAAGTGGTCACTGAAACTATTGTAGAGGTAGATAAGCCTGTGCCGGTGATTGTGACACAGCCGGATGCATCTACAAAGAAGCTGGTGGTTTATAGCCAGTGCCGGAGTGTTTGAGTGGCTGGCCCTACGGACTTCAATTACATCACACCACAGGAAGCAGAAGAGCTGTATGCCGGTATAGACGATAGAAGCGCTGATTATTTTTCTGCACTACTGGAAAAATATCGCGGGAAATCGTGCACAAACTGCGACCTTCCTGCATGGGCAATGGTTGATAGCGGAATGTGCTTTCCTTGCACAACTGGCGAATCAGATGCGTCTGATGATTATGAGCTTCATTAACGACATTTAAAACAGGAATCAACAATGACCGACACCTACAAATCACACATAGAGCTTTTGGGATACAAGGCTCGCGACAAAGTAACAAATATGGAAGGCATGATTGACCATGTAGGGTTTGACGCCTACGGATGCGTTCAAGCCAGTATAAAGCCAACAGAGCTTGATAAGGACGGAAAGGTAAGAGACGGCTACTGGTTCGATATAACCCGACTTGATGTAGATTTTGACGGCGGGCGTGTTGTTGATATGCCGGACTTTTCGCAGGGGTATGTAGCCGAGGGAAGGAAAGGCGCTGCTGAGAAGCACGGTAATTTAGGTTAAGCAATAGTAATTTTTCACACCAACAGGAAAAACCAATGACTCAAGAAACACGACCAGTAATTGTCACGACAAAACATCGTGGAATATTCTGCGGACTCATTAACAATGATGTTGCTGATGACGCACAAGCAGTTACGTTAAGCAGATGCAGGATGGCAATCACATTCAAGAATACCGGCGCGGTTGGCCTGGCTCAAGGTCCAACAGGGCGTGTATCTGGCATGTCTCCGTCAGCTCAAATTCGAGATATTACCGCTAACTGCTCAGAGGAAGGCTGGTCAGCATGGGATGCGGTAGATGAGAAGAATGGTAAGTCATAATGCCTTTGCCCGATTGGATTCAGCCTCTGTCAGAACTGACCCGAGATGATGTCATTTCATCCGGAGCTTGCAGAGAGGGTGTCGAGGAGTGGATGGATGGCAAGACATTACGTGCTGCGATGCAAGTCACCACACTGCTCAAGCTGGCTGACGATAGCGATCACCATTACATACTAAGCGCCGCAAGGCTTGACGGCTACGGCTACGGCTACGGCGACGGCGACGGCGACGGCGACGGCTACGGCGACGGCGACGGCGACGGCGACGGCTACGGCGACGGCTACGGCTACGGCTAACCTTTTTAACCGCTACCCGAAGCCCTGCCGGGTTAAGAGCAGGGCAATCATAAAACTTCGGACAACGATATTGATTCTGACGATTTCAAACAGTGAATACCATGCGCGTTCTGAGTTATCCAATTCCCAGCTTAAGCTATTTGGTAAGTCACCTGCTCATTTAATATGCGGCCATAGCGGAATCAACCCCAACAATGCCAGGGTCGGTACTTCATACCACGCAATTGTTCTGGAGGGCGGCAAGGATTGTATTGCGATAACTGAGAAACGGGGAAGGTCAAGTAAGGATGATCGCAAATGGTGGGCTGATTATTTTAATGGTGAGTTTGGCGCAACAGTTGATACCACGCAAAAGGTTGAATTCTGGTTTCCAGAGATAGAACGGCAAACGGGGAAAACCATCGTCAGCGCTGAAGAAAAGAATGCTATTGACCAGATGTACTTTTCTTATCTGGACAATCAAGAGGCGGTGGACCTGCTGGAAGACACTGAGCCAGAACTATCGCTTGTTAACAGTATAAATGGTGTTGATTGCAGATCTCGACCAGACGCCCACAACAGATCACGAATTGTTGACGTTAAGACATGCGAGGATGCAAGCGAACGAGGGTTTGCCAGAGCTTGTGCAAAGTTCGGATACCACCGGCAGGAAGCATTTTATTCGCTAATCCATTACGTGGAATACGGGGATTGGCCACAGTCATTCAAGTTCATCGCTCAGGAGAAAACACCACCATATCCGTGCGTTGTTTATGAGCTAGACGACGAAGCCAAAGAGAACGGTATTTGGCTGGTAGAACGTGACCTTGAACGGTACAAGGAATGTCTTGAGTCAGGTGAATGGCCGTCATATCCGAACAACGACAGTCTGCGGATTCCGATCTATGAGAAGCAGACATTCGACATCATCACAGAGAGCGGGTTGGTATCGCTATGAAACCAGAAGACCAGATTAAAGGCTCGTGGAGGTCTGCGGCGGGTGACTACATATATCTTGCTGCTGAGGACTTTGATGTAGGCGAGTCTTACACGCTGACAATTAAGGCCGTTAAACACGATACGGTTAGAGACTTGAAAGAGAGTAAGAAACAGAAGCGTGAGGTGTTGCTGCAAAAGGTTGCAATTGTGTTTGAGGAAACTGAGCGGCTATTGACAGTGAACGCTACCAGAGCAAGACAGGTTTCTGAAATATCCGGAAGCGTTAAATGTCAGAATTGGGTAGGCGTTAAGGTCAATGTATTCAGAACTGAAAAGGTTTACTTCGGAAAGCCTGGATCGCTTGAGATTCGGGATATAAGTTTTGCAGGGGGAGATAAATGAACAGACCAACCCGCGTGATCATCGAAACAGACGCAACCAAAGCCATCGATGATGCATATAGACCGTTAGTGAGAGCGGCAAAGGAAAAGGCAAGTAAGGAATTTGGCAAGCACTGTACTACCTATGCCGCCAAACCGCTTTATGGGCGTAGTTCGAGCGCGAGTGATTGAGTGTGGCCTTTAACGGCTTCCTGATAATGTGGGAACAGATATGCAGAATGTAATTGATGTAATAGACAGGATCAAATCGGATAGGGTCATAAACTATGCGATAGCCGGTCTTGATAGCTACTTACTGGGCAATGGCAAGGTCAGGTATTTTGAATGCTCAAGGGATCATCAGGATCAGATAACGCCACACAGCCACAGATTCGACTTCTCTTGTATCGTGCTTGCTGGCATGGTCACTAACCGAATATGGGTAGAGTGTGACGACCAGTCTGGTGACTTTTTCGAGGGTTCAATTATCACCTACGACGGAGTAATAGGCGAACATGACTAAAAGATACACACTAAAACCTGGTTATGAGATCGCTCACTATGATAGTGAAAGAGGGTTTCACATCGAAAGGATAGGCCATACCCATACCCAGTGGTCAGTAAATGTAATTCCATATGAAGCATTGGAGCTTATTGAATATGAAAAACTTAATCCAATACAGGCGCTGCGTGCTTTTATGGACCCTTCTGAAGAGGTTTATGATGGTAGTGGACATTTGCTAGACACAAGATTGCCAGTCTCTGAGATTATTCGGGGCAATGTTTATGTCAAAGTTTTAAAGGCGGGGTAGTTTGATAATGGGTGAATCGGGACCGGTATCGAAAAAACAACATAATCGCTGTATGTGGGCTGGCGAATGCAACTCTGTCGCTGTTTACAAGAATGCCAAATCGGGCAAACTATTTTTTGGCAAGTCAGACTTGAATGCAAAAAACAGGGTTCGGGTAACTTCTGCGACGGTGGATTCGAATGGTGTTGTTACGTTACTAACTGAAGTTGAGGCTTGATAATGGGTGAATCAGGAAGGGTAATTGAGATATCAGGCGGGTTTGCAAAAGCAACCACTCACGATGTTGGTGGAACCTGGACAAGGTTTTACACGTCTGTTGAGGCCGCCAGTGATCCGGGCGCGGGTAAGATTGAGGTATGTCACGAAGACGCCAAAGTCAGGGTCAATGTTTGTTTCAGTGACCTAAATGCAACAGAGGCATTGAGGTGGGCTAATTTGCTAACTACAGCCGCAATCTT
>CAKZVB010000296.1 GCA_937922015.1 uncultured Granulosicoccaceae bacterium | reverse complement strand
TTATTCGGACCGATACTGAAACGACGGTGATCCCTGTCATAGAGAATCTCACTGTCCCCACCCAGACCATGTGTGTCTATCTGCACTGCGGTCACCATGGTGCGCCAGCCATTGACTGAAGCCCCCTGCTCACTTAACTGCGGCTGCCCCTGTTTAACCATTGCGACATCCGTTGTGGTGCCACCGATATCGGATACCAGCATATCCGGCTGAGCGGCCAGAAATTGTGCACCTACAACGCTGGCGGCGGGGCCGGACAATATAGTTTCGACCGGTGAGCTTCTGGCAAAGTCCGCACTGACCAATGTGCCATCCCCGCGCACCACCATCAAGGGCGCTACGATCTGATTCTCTACCAGGGTATCCTGCGCGGCGTCAATGAGGTTTTTAATCAAGGGGATCAGTCGTGCGTTAATCAACGCCGTTAGCGCCCGACGTGGAGCATCCAATGAAGCACTCAGTTCATGGCCACAACTTACCGGCAAACCGGTTTCAGATTGCACAAAGTCGCGTAATGCCACTTCATGCGCCGGGTTTCGAACCGAGAACATGGAAGAAATTGCAATCGCCGAAACCGAGCTTGCCAGTTCCGGCAGTCGATCAGCCACTGCCTGCAGATCCAGAGGAGTCTTCTCGTGTCCACCGGCATCGTGACCACCGGCAAGAAAGATAACGGGTAAGTCTCTGGCAGCCTCACTTAAATTTGCCAGTTGCAGCTGTGACTCCTGGTAACCCACCAACAGTAAAGCGGCTCTGGCGCCGTGTCCCTCGACAATCGAATTGGTCGCAAGCGTTGTTGAAAGGCTCACCAGACTGATGTCGCTGGCGCTGCGGCCATCCATGGTTTTAGCAATGGACTCGCCTATCCCCTGCACCAGATCATGACGAGTGGTCAGGGACTTGGACTTGGCGACCACCTGTTGCGTTGCAGCATCCAACAACACTGCATCCGTGTAGGTTCCCCCGGTATCTATTCCCAGACGCAGACTCATCTTTCTCTAAACCTTGTTCTTATTGGTATTGTGGCGACGAATATAGTCGATTACCTCTGTGACGCGTTGCACTGTATACGACCGGTGCCATTCACCGCCGGACACGACCTCAATCTGAGGCGAGTTCACAGAACTACAATCTGTTCAAATCTGTCAGGGCCTGATAATCCCGGATTTTCCCCAATGGTTTCAAAAGCCAGGCCAATACTGCTCAGAGCTATTCTAACTGTCGTACAGCTTTTACCGCTCAAATACCTGCCGGTCGGGTCGATACGCACCCTGTTATGAAAAAACAAAACGGCTTTACCCTAATTGAACTGATCGTCGTCGTTGCCATTTTTGGCATATTGGCCTCGATCGCTGTGCCTAACTACAGCTCTTTTATACGCAGGAATCAACAGTCTTCTGCCTATAACAACTTAGTTGGCACCATAAGTCTCGCCAGAATAGAAGCGGTCAAACGCTCGAAGGTCATTACCCTATGCATCAGTAGTGATCAAACCACCTGCGATCCCAACTCGACCGACTGGAGCGATGGCTGGATTGTCTTTCTGGATGAAAATGGCAACGCCCTTGTAGATACCGGGACTGATATCGTGCTCAAGGCCGAGGCACCAAACCACAGTGGAATAACCATCGGATCCGATGAATACGGATCATTTATTTCGATCGCGCCGCGTGGTCGGCTGCGCAACCAGGGGTCATTTGTTATCTGTGATGCTACCGGACTACCCGAGAACGGCATGGCGTTAAACCTGTGGGTAACCGGTCTGGGCAGAATAGCTGAAGATACAGATGGCAATAACGTCGTCGAGAAAATCGACAATACCAACATTACCTGTCCAATTTAATAAAGCGAGTAGACGGTGAATACACTTAAACAATCTTCCGGCTTTGCCATGATTGAAGTCCTGCTGGCAGTAGTCGTACTGGCCATAGGATTACTGGCCGGTTCTAAAATGCAGATGCTCGGGCTTAATTACACTCAGGGCGCTCAGATGCGATCAAACGCAACACTGGCGGCCAACGACATTATTGATCGCATGCGTGTGAATCCTGACGGGGTCGATGCAATGGCATACGACACAGCAAACACAGATAACCTTCCAGCGGACCCGGGATGTATTGCCACAGGATGCACTCCACAACAACTGGCAGCACATGATATACGGGTTTGGGCAGGTTACTTTGGCAAAGCTGACGGAGCCAGCACCTCTACACCTTTACTTGGGGCAAATGGTCAGATCTTCCTCGACGCCGCAACAGGCTTTCATGTCATAACCGTATCATGGACAGAGCTTGTCGAAGGCGAAGAGGAGCTCCGGGAAGTAAAAATGGGAGTTAACCTGAACTAATGAATTATTCCAGGAACCTAGCAATGTCATTACCCAAGAATCAACAAGGCTATTCAATCATAGAGCTATTGATTGCCAGTGTAGTGGGTCTTATCATTTTATCGGGCGCGGTTACTGTGTTTACCGGTAACAAGTCTTCACAGGAATTATCAAGTGGCATGGCACGCATACAAGAGTCAGGCCGTGTCGCACTTGATATACTAAGTAACGACATCAGGCTAGCGGGTTTTCAGGGTTGTACTGACGGCACAGTAAAACCAAACGTTCTCGCTACATCAGCCCCTGCCATTACCCTGCCGGCAGGCGCACTCTGGGGGGCAGAATATGACGGCTCCAGCTGGTCCCCGGCTGTTATTCCCGACATAGCAACCATAGCAAACAAACCAAAGCCGGGAACGGATGTCATTCATGTTCAGCATGGTAGTGGCAGAACGACAATATTGTCTCAATCGATGGCCGGCACAACCAGCCCTATCAGCCTGTCGGTAAATCCGGATCAGTTAGAAGAGGATGATCTGATCATCATTTCAGATTGTTCGACCGCCGATATTTTCCGTGCAACCAATGTGTCAGACCCGGCAAACGATGGATCGATATCCGTAGGTTTTGCAGCGGGTGCCGCAAATACCAGTTCAACATTATCGAAACCATACACGATCACAGCAGGCAACCGAATTGATGATGCCATGCGGGTGATGCGATTTGAATCTAACGCCTACTTTATTGCCGACAGCGGCAGAAAGGACACGCGCGGTTTTCCAATTTTCTCTCTGTTTGTACTGGATACTGCAGCTGCCAATATCGGTACAGGCGTAGAGCTTGTCGAGGGCGTAGAAAACATGCAGATCCTCTACGGCGAGCGCATGCTAAGTGATGCTGTGAGGTATCTACCAGCCGGGCACCCGAGCCTCAATATCGACAACGTAGTAAGCATTCAAATCGGTCTGCTGGTCGCCACCACTGACTGGGTTACCGATGACGACGACTTACGAACTTATATGCTGGCGAATCAAAGAGTTGGTCCACCAACAGGAAACGACCCATTGCAACACACTGGCGGGCGCTTGATGCGTGCGGCGTTCAATACAACAATTCAGCTGCGTAATCGCAACTAGACTTCTATTTTCACCCTAACGTAGAGATGCAAGCAATGCAAAATTCACTACAAAATCAGCAAGGCGTTACTCTGCTCGTTGCCATGGTTATTCTGATTCTTGTATCCCTGATAGGTGTTACGGCGCTAAAGAATGCATCAGTGGAAGAACAGATGTCGGCAAACCTGTATCAGAAGAATCTGACATTCCAGGCATCTGAAAGTGCTGTAGAGTCGACCATCAACGACAAAAACCTTCAAAGACAAGTGCTAACATCAGCCACATCCGTAAGCTCAGTTGTTCCGGTAAACATAGAACACACAACAGCCACCGTGAATTACAAGTCAAACGGACTGGGTGCCCCACCAAACGGAAATTCATTCGGCGCGTTTGCAGGTGCTAGAATCATGATTACATCGACCGGTGAAAGCACTGACAGCAGCACTCGAACAAGAACAGTTCACGGCATCGTGATTACTGTACCCGGCCTGTAATTTTCTTCGGCGCAGGATTTGGACTAGCGGCCGTTCTTAGTAGAACGGCCACCACAAAAAATAATACTCAGGGCCAGTTAGCTGATTTGTTACCGCGGCTGTCAAGCGTAAGATTCATATCACCGGCCTGTTTGTTTTGAGCGGTCGCCGTTAAAGCCACACAACGCCTGATTCCGGTATCACAAGGCGCTGCTGTAATTAAGTATCTGCCAGACTCTGATTCAAGTGGATTGGCAAAGCTCAAATCTGCAGACAACGCAACGCTGTAGGTCAGATTGTTTCGATAGAAATTTTCCTGCCGCTCCATCACTTCCAGCAATATAGCCACCCCCTCACTTCTGCCCGCACGCAATAAATGACTGGTGTATGAAGGATATGCTATCGCTGATATTATTCCTATTATCGCCACCACGATAAGAATCTCGATAAGTGTCATACCACTCATCCGCCCATTTTTTTTATCGGTAGTATTTTTCATTCAACACTTACTCTAACGTTAGTAGAACTACGGCCAGCAATAGACAAAGCGCTGCCTCTGGTGGGAGCGAATCCCACTATTGGGTCTGGCATCAGCCAATCTTGCTGTTGTATCTATCCAGCCAGCTAATACCTTTCGCCCAACGCTCTCACCACTGCAACCAATTAAGTCGTTGCGTGTTGCGCTAATTGAACTGTCCCTTATATTCACGGTGGGTATGTTTGTCATCGAGGTATTACTCAGATCAAGCATGTATGAATTCTTGCCGACCCTGTTGGCCAGCAAGGCATCGATAAGCTGATCATCCTCCGCAGCAGTATTGTTGTTTACTACACCAACCATTGCGTTTAACTCGCTTGATGCTGCATAGAATACACGCTGTCGAAATTGTTCATTACGCACGGTACTCGACTGAGTCAACAGATCACCCATTGTGGTTATCCCGATCACGGTCAAAACAATCAGACCGATTAACGCAACTACCAACGCAACACCTGCTTGATTATACTTTCCCATTGCTCACCTAAGGTATCTTGCTATTTATCGTTATCGTCGTTGAAAAAACCTTGCGAGACACACTGTCATTAACAAAGGGCTTTGCACTGGCATTAAACAACTGGAAACTGGGACTAGAGGTGTCCTCTGTGTTGGTATCAAAACCGTCAGAAACCAGCAAGGCAACTTTTACAGCACGTATCTGATCCCAGCCCGCCAGAAGATTCCCTCCTACTGCTGGTACATCACTCGCCGACACATAGCTGTATACCTGTTCTGACGCATCGGCTACGCCGTAGATCACCTGCATCTGATCAATGCCATCGATTAAGGCCACACCATTACCGAGCCAGGTATTGGCAGCCACATCGAAGCCACGACAGAAAAGTGAATTAGCTTGCGAGTTAGGTTCCTGATCAATGTAGAAAACATTGGCAATCTGTCCAGCTGCTGGCAATCCCGTACAATCCATTCTGCTGGACGGGAACATTTGCACGGCAATTCGATCAGAATCATTATTGGTGCCGTTTGCACCATCAGCATCATTTGTGCAGGGCATAAAGCCACCACAGGCATCGATAAAAAACGGCACATCAGTACCATGGGCATCGCGGGAGCCTGCCTGCCGGATATACTGACTGAGATAGGAAAGCGCAAAGCCTGCATTTTGCTCAAGGTTTGCGTCAGCACCCTGGCGTTTAAACACTCGCGATGAGGTAATCATGTACTGCACAACCATTAGACTGATAAAGATGCCAATAACGATGGCAATCATCAGTTCTATCAGGCTGAGCCCACTTTGTTTTTTTACTTGTCTATTCACGGTATAAATCTCAAGATAAGATTGTCTTGCGTTGGATCTACACCCGCGGCAACCGTATTATCGATATTATTATTAGTATCAACCGTTCTGGAGACCCAATTTACGGAAATCGTCACTTGATCACCGAGGTTTGCACAACCATTGGTACACGTTACCTGAGTTTGCCAATCGACCACCGCCCCTTCCATACCAGAGTCAGCCCGACAAAAAACGTCCCACAAATCAAATGCCGCCATTTGATCCGCTGTACAACTTACAGCCCCCCCTCTATTGGAGTCTGCGCAATTTTCCGCAGGCTCCACTGCACAAAATGCCCTGCTATAGACACCAGAGTAGGTGGTTGAAATCGCCCGACGATTACTTCGCATTCTGTCTGCCAGGTCCTGAGTTTTGGCTAACACAACCGTACGCTGAGTAGAATCGATCGACATGCTCAGTGAACGTAACTGCAAGCCAGCCATACCACCGACACCAACAGCAAAAACTACCAGCGCGATCAACACCTCAACCAGCGTGGCTCCGGATTGTTTTTTCACAAACATCCCCTGTTGTCAGTGGCAATAGGACGCTCTCGTATTTTACCAACGCGGTTTATTTCAATGTACTTGCCCTCATCATCACTAAGTGCGGGAGAACAAACGGCAAGCAGAATCGCGCGGGTTTCACCTGAACTTAACCAGCCGCGCAGATTAAAACTAATAAATTCTCCGGCATTGTTTGCATCATCCCTGATGGTTATTCCACGAAGGGTGCCTGGTTGATTTGCAATCAAATCATCCGCGACTGCACCACCCCCTGGTACAAACGCGGCATTTCCAGCCAC
>CAKZVB010000295.1 GCA_937922015.1 uncultured Granulosicoccaceae bacterium | reverse complement strand
GTTAATGGCCAGAGTAGGGACTGACGTGATTTATAAACGTGAGTTGATTTTTTCAAGTGTCTGCGGATTGATTGCACTGGCTGGCTATTTTGCGTTGCCTTCATTGGTTGCGCAGCCCAAACTTCTGTTCGGCCGTTCGTTATCCGCTATTACGCCGACGTTTTTTCCACAATATATTCTGTTGAGCATTGTTCTGCTGTCTGTTTTTCTGGTGCTTCTATCAGCACGCAAACTGTGGAGCACTTCGACACAAGCTGTCGATCATACTGAATCTGCAGTGGCTACTGATCGGCAGTGGATTTCGCAAACAATCTTTTTCATTCTATTGGTCGCCTATGGTTTGATGCTCAAGCCGTTCGGGTTTCTTATCTCCTCGTGCATAGTTATTTCCGGTATATCGCTGTTGCTTGGCAATAGAAATATTTTTCAAATTGCTCTTTTGGCCATTGTGAGTCCGGTTTGTCTCTACCTGGTAGCGACCAGAGCAATGCTGGTGTCTCTGCCGGAATTAAACCCGATTGAGTTGTTTTACTCGCACATAATTAACTGGTTTCGGGCTTAGCACCTATGATAGAGCATTTTCTTACCGGCTTTGAAATGGCTCTGCGAGTTGACACCTTTATCATGGTGTCTATCGGGCTGTTTTCCGGAATGCTGATCGGCGCGCTACCGGGTTTCACCACCCTGATGGCGATGGCGATACTGCTGCCCGTATCCTTCTTTCTTGATCCACTGGTTGGAATTCCGTTTTTACTTGGCATCTACAAGGGAGGAATTTTCGGTGGCAGTATTCCAGCGATTCTGGTGTCTATGCCGGGCACCGGTGCGGCAATCGCAACCACCTATGACGGCTTTGCGCTAACTAAAAAAGGGCAGTCCCGCAAAGCACTGGACATGGCATTGTTCTCGTCCATCTTTGGTGACACCGCAAGCGATATATTCACCCTGTTATTGATATTCCCCATCGCTCTTCTGGTGATGCAATTCGGCCCGCCGGAACTGGCTGCGGTGTTGCTGCTTAGCCTGGTCGTGGTCGCCGCGACAGCAGGCAAAAATCCGCTCAAAGGCTTGCTGATGATGGCTATCGGTCTTTTCTTAAGTCTAATCGGTACCGATCCCATTGGCGGTGTTGAAAGATTTACTTTTGGCTTTTTTGAACTTAAATCGGGTATTCCCTTACTGCCAATGTTGATCGGTGTTTTTGCAGTGCCCGAGATTGTCAATATTATCGGCAGCCGTTCGGCGCAACTGGCTCAATCTGGAAAAATTCTTGGCGAGCGACTTAAGTTTGCAGAGTTCAAGCGTTGCTTTCGAACAATCTGCAGGTCAACTGTGATGGGTACCGGTATCGGCATTGTCCCGGGCCTCGGGCAGGTTGTTGCAGCAATGATGGGATATACCGCGGCTAAAAATGCCTCGAGCACACCGGAAAAATTCGGCACTGGAGAGTTAGAAGGAGTAGCCGCTGCAGAAGCCGCCAACAACGCCGTAAACGGCCCGACCATGGTGCCACTGCTGACGCTTGGCATTCCCGGAGATAACGTAACGGCCATACTGCTGGGTGCTTTTATCGCACAGGGATTGCGACCGGGACCGGAACTGTTCGAGACTCAGGGCGCGACCGTATTTGCCATCCTTATTATTATGGTGCTGGCCAACATGTTGTTTCTTATCATCGGCTACCTGTCAATTCCTATATTCTCACGCATAGTATCGATTAAAAGTTCTCTGCTAATACCGTTGGTCGTGATGTTCGCTGTTGCCGGTTCGTACGTTTTCCGTTCTGATGTATTTGATATTCAAATGCTGGCCTTCTTCGGGTTGGTAGGCGTTATTGCGCGCGCTGCCAGGTTTGATGTAATGCCAATGGTCATGGGTTTTATTCTCGGTGAGCCGCTCGAATATGCGTTTGGACAAACGATCGCCATGTCTGACGGAAATTTTCTGGCCTTCGCGCTTGCTGAGCGGCCGGGGATGTTGTCTATTCTGATCGCAACACCGGTGATCGGTTTTTTTCTTTGGAGAAGTATGAACAAAAAAATCAGTGATTGATTTTAAGTTACAAGTACCCATCGGTCGCAGAGATTACAGCGACTCGTAGGTTCATAACAGGGGAGACCCAATTGGAGGAGGCGTATATGAGAGTAGTTTTTATAAGCAACAACAGCGGCATACAAAGAGCGTTAATTCACACCGGAACACATTCAACGGAGATTATTTATGAAACTGTTTAAACAGGCAAAAACCTGGGTAGCAAGTGCGGCGATTGCAACAGGGCTGACCCTCGGATTGGCGGTCAATGTCCATGCGGCTGATTATCCGGAAAAACCCATCTCACTGGTCATTCCTCTTGGCGCTGGCGGATCCCATGATCTAAACGCACGCATCATGACCAGTGTCATACCGCAGTATCTGAATCAGGCGATGATTGTTCAGTTGTCTCCCGGGGCAGCAGGGCAAAAGGGTACCAATGAAGTTGCCACTGCAAAGGCGGACGGTTACACGCTGCTGTTTACGCACAACTATATCGATCAGTTGCAACAGCACGTGGAAAACCTTCCCTACAACCCGTTGGAAGATTTTGTGACTGTCGCCAGAATTAATTTTGCTCCTATCGCGATTGTGGTCAAGTCCGACAGCCCCTACCAGACTGCAGAAGATCTGTTTGCTGCAGCTAAAGAAAAACCAGGCAAGATCAAAATGGCGCACTCCGGCAACTGGGGTGCTCTGTTTGTACCGGCTGCACAACTGATGCAGGCGAATGGCTTTGAACTGAATCTGGTACCGTATAAAGGTGGTGGCCCGGCAATGCAGGCGCTGCTGAGTGGTGATGTGGATATTACGATGGGCTTTCCTTCAACACTCTCAGGCCAACTGGATTCAGGCGCAGTCAGGGTACTGGCAACAGCAGGTGATGAGCGCATCTATCCGGAGGTTCCCAGTTTTTCGGAGCTGGGTGTAGGTGGAGATGTAGGCTTTATGCATCGTGTCGTTCTGGCACCGAAAGGTATTCCTGAAGACAGATTGACTCTCCTGAGAGACGCATTCGGTAAGCTTAATGATGATAAAACCTATAAGCGTATGATGAGCCGTATGGGGGAGAACATCGACTACATGAGTGGGGCTGACTACGACAATGCTCGCGCTGAGCAAAAAGAAGCCTATAAGTCTCTGGTCGAGATGATTACCGGCGGCTAGGAATCTGCGCAGTAGCAGAGGTTCTGCCGCGCAGGCTCCTAGTGCTTTTCATAATGATGAATTTCATGATTTCCCTGGCGCATTTCTGCGATGGCTTTCTGTACATCCTTAATAGCATCTTCCAGCTGACTGGCGACAAATTGCCCGT
>CAKZVB010000294.1 GCA_937922015.1 uncultured Granulosicoccaceae bacterium | reverse complement strand
CTGCAGTCCCGCACCAGCACCTCGCCAGCCAGAAACAAAAATATTTATCGGCGGATATCCTGACTTACGGGTCAACGCAGACATTTCAGCCTTCCCGGCTATACGCCAGTGACCGGGTACACGGGTACCCATGAAATGCTTGCTCTTCCGAATACAGTTGCGAGGGCAGTCGAGGCTTTTGCAATTTGCAGTACCCCGTTCCCCACAGATGGCAGATTACTGCCAGCTGTCCTTTTTGAGGACCGATTCTGAGCCGCATAGTGACCTAAAACCCGCAATCGTTCAAGGTAAACATTCAGCAGCTAACAACGGCCGGCCAGCCTGTGTGATATCAGGTCATTCGCAGGGACTGACATACGAGCCGACAGAATTGTATCCGCGCCGCACGCGCCCGCCACCCCCAACCAGTCAAGCAGCAGATCTGATCTTCAGCTAGCATGCGCGATTGTTTAATACAATCGTGACCTCATGAAGCCAGAACTCTATAAAAGCAATTACCAGCGAGCATGCACTGCCCTCGATCAAAAAACCAAGCCCGTCGGATCACTGGGAACCCTCGAGCAGGTGGCCGCCCGACTCAGCGCTATCCAGGGTACACTCACACCGGATGCAAACAATACCAGAGCAGTATTGTTTGCCGGTGATCACGGCGTTGTCGCTGAAGGCATAAGCGCCTTCCCGCGGGAAGTGACAAGACAAATGCTGTTGAATTTCGCCAGCGGTGGCGCTGCCATTAACGCCATCTGTAACGCACATCAAATTGAGCTCGAGGTAATAAACACAGGTGTATGCGGTGATCCGGTCGACGGCGTACTGGACTACAAGATCGCTGACGGTACCGCAAACTTTCACCAGTCACCGGCTATGACCGACGAGCAGCTACAACTTGCACTGCAAGCCGGTTATGAAGCCATTGATCGCGCACAGACGGCAGGTATTAACATTGTCGCAATTGGTGAAATGGGAATAGGCAATACCACCGCCGCCGCCGCTATTGTGTCAGCGATTTGCAACGCACCCGCAAGCCACACTGCAGGACGCGGCACCGGCCTCGATGATGCGGGCGTTGCGCATAAAATTAATATTGTCGATGAATCATTGGTGCTGCACGCTGATCGCTCACCAATTAGTGTATTGCAAAACCTCGGTGGTTTCGAGATCGCTGCCATGTGTGGTGCGATGCTAAAATCGTCTGACTACCCGATAGCAATAGTCGTCGATGGCTATATCGCAACCGCCGCTGCACTGTGCGCTACCGCGATTAACCCGCAAGTGCATCAACAGTTAATCTTTGCACATCAGTCCGCAGAACCCGGCCATATGATTGCGCTCAATCATTTGAAGGCAACCCCGTTACTGCAACTCGGGCTGCGGCTTGGTGAAGGATCCGGCGCTGCACTGGCCATACCGTTAATTCAAAGTGCCGCCGCCGTGCTTAATGATATGGCTACCTTCGAAACCGCCGGCGTTGATCGCGAACTCAGTTGACCCGCATGCAACTAATAAAAAGCTCCATCAACCGATATTTTATCGCACAGATGTTTTTAACCCGCCTGCCTGCCCCGTCATCCGTGCAGTGGTCGGAAAAAGAACTGGCTGCAAGTACCCCGTGGTTTCCGGCAATTGGTATTGTTGTCGGTACTATTGCATCACTGGCGTGGTTAGTCGGCAATGCGCTTTGGGGATCGAATACCGCGGCAGTCGCGGCGGTAGCTGCCACAATATTAGTCACCGGTGCTTTTCATGAAGATGGACTTGCTGACTCGGCCGACGGCATAGGCGGCGCGTTCGATGTATCAAAAAAACTCGCCATAATGCGCGACAGCCGTATAGGCACCTACGGCAGTGTGGCATTGATGTTAGTAATTATCGCCAAAGTGCTGGCATTGGCACTTGTACAGCCATCAGCGGTATTCCCCACTCTGATCACAGCGCATGTGCTTGCACGCTGGACATCGCTGCCACTAATCTACAACAACGTCTACGTCAGGGAAGAAGGCACCGGCAAGCCCTTTGCAGCAACGGTGACTAAAAGCCGCCTTTTTTATTCAAGCCTTTTCACACTGATGGTGGTTTTACTGTGTGTGCAACTGAAATCGCTGTATTTAATAGTCACTGTGGTGATTTTTCTGTGGCTGGCACAATCGTGGTTAAGACAGAAACTTGGAGGCATTACCGGTGACACTCTGGGCGCTGCAAATTCTTTGACTGAGCTGTTGGTGTATCTGGTGCTTACCGTACAGTTTATAAACTAGGAGCCGAGTCTACGCGGCAAATGTTCTGCACCGCAGGGTACCGGGCACTGACACCATAGTTATGTCCCTTAATCTGTATCCCGCCCCTGCACTACTTTATCAGCCATGAGCCGCTTAACCTCAGCTTCAGCGAAACCAGCATCTAACAGCACCTGCTTTGAATCATCACCACAGGCGGGTACGGGTGTCGACGGTTCCAGCACAGCCTGTTGAAATCGAGGTGCGACAGCAGGCTGGTCTGACTGACCGTCGACAAACAAGCTACGTGCACGGATATGCGGGTGTCGAGCTGCATCGACCGGGGATAATACCGGTGCAAAACACGCGTCGGTGCCTTCTAACAGATCGACCCAGTGTTGCCTGGGCCGGCTTTTAAATTTGTCCTCCAGCCGCGTACGAATAGTGGGCCAGTTGGCCTCATCTTCACGATTGTTAAATGCTTCATCGGTAATTTCTAACAGTTTAAGTAAACAGGACCAGAACTGTGGCTCCAGAGGTGCGATGCTTATCCAGTGTCCATCTGCGCATTCGTATACCGCGTACCACGGAACACCGCCATCGAGAAAATTTGCCTGTCTTTCATCCTTCCATTCACCCATCGCCCGCCGCGCATGTATGAAGGTCATCAGGTTAAGCGTGCCATCACAGATAGACGCGTCGATGACATCACCGTGCCCGGTACTCTGTGCTTTTAATAAAGCGCACACCATGCCATAGGCCAGATACATACCACCGCCGCCGAAGTCACCTAACAGGTTCATCGCAAAAGCCGGTGGCCGTGACGCCTCACCAGTGGCCCACAATGCCCCGGTCAGCGCTATGTAGTTAAGATCGTGACCTGCTGCATTCGCCAGCGGTCCGTCCTGCCCCCAGCCTGTCATGCGACCGTAGACCAGCTTCGGGTTTGTCTGCAAACAGATATCCGGCCCGATCCCCAGACGCTCCATAACCCCCGGTCTGAAGCCTTCAACAAGACCATCAGCCTGCTTTAACAACTTCAAAACAATACCGGCCGCTTCAGGTGACTTTAAATTCAGCGCAATAGACTTTCGACCACGCAGCATAAAGTCTTTTTGATGCAGAGATTCAGATCCGCTCTCAGTCACAGGACGTTCAATACGAATGATCTCAGCCCCCATATCTGCCAGCATCATGCACGCAAACGGACCCGGACCGATACCTGCGAACTCAATAATTCTGACGCCATCGAGAGGCGCACTGTGTGTTGCAGTTTCACTCACCCGGGGAGATCTCCACTAGTAAAACGGGCTGAATTTGATTGACTGATCTGATGGTACCGCCCCCTCTCCATGCAAGATTTCACATCGCAGATTGCTACCGCGTAAGCTCCTAAGGTAATGGCACGTGAAGTACGAATTTGAACAGCGTGTAGAAGGCTATCATCACCACCGCACCGGAACCCCAATAGACGAGTATATTGGAGATCGACCAGCGATCATGCATCGCCGCAATCAGCCCACCGGCAAATGCTATAACGCCGGCGGGTAAAAAACCCACAACAGGCATAGCAAAGCAGGTTATGAACATCGTCACTATCAGCAATATGCGGCGCCACCAGCTCCCTCGCCCAAAGCCACCTTCGTCAATCGGATTCAGGAAACGCGTAACAAACGAGATAGATGCACAGATAATTAAAATAATAGCCACAGTCTGCGGAAAGACCTGGCTGTCTCTATCGGTGTAGCCAAGCGTATCGTAGAGGGTAATCACACCAGCCAATACAAACAACGCAGAGATGATCAGGGATCCCAACTGGCCTGAAGATCTGGTGACTGAAGAGTTACTCACTATTTCGCCTCCATTGCAGCTTTACGTTTCTTGCGTGCCAGATACAGCGGCAGCACAAGTGTGATGAGCGTAAACAATAGAATACCCTGAGAAATAGGCCGACCGAAGAACATACCAAACAAGTTGTTAGTTGCCGCCCCGATAGTCCAGCCCTGTACAAAGCCCTGCTCAGCTATCGGCCCGAGTATAAGCCCCAGTACAATCGGCGATGCGGCAAAGCCGAACCGCGCCACCACCCATCCGAATACACCAAGACATAACATGATAATGACATCGGACACGCTGTTACGAATAGAGAAGGTACCGATAATAGTCATAAATCCAACGGCAGGCACTAACACCGCCTTGGGAATCGTCACTATCGACTTATAAGCGTAGCGCCCGATCAATAATCCTGCAGGCAACATTAGTATGGTAGCGATCAGCAAACCATAGATAAAGGTATAAACAATCGAGCCACTTTGCGTAAACATGGCAGGGCCGGTACGCACCCCCTGAACAAGCAAGGCACCCAGCACAATCGCATCAGGGGGTGTACCCGGAATGCCTAACACGAGCGTGGGTATAAAACCACCGCCCACCGTCGCACTGTTGGCAGATTCTGTTGCCATGATTCCATCAGGCTCTCCTTCACCAAAATTCTGATCGGGCTTAGCGGTTCGCTTTGCCTCGGAGTAGGCAACCAGACCTGCGACCGAGCCGCCTGCACCGGGCAGTATTCCGACCAGCGTGCCGATAACTGATGAACGAATCAGATTGAATTTAGATCGAAGCGTTAAACGAAACGCATCACCGATGCGTACTGACTTTACGTTTTCTTCAACTTTTAAATGCCTGTCCGGCACTGCAACGAGATCAATAAGTACCGGTATGCAATACAAGCCAATTAAGGCACCTACAACGCCGAACCCACCGATCATTGTTTGACTGCCGAAAGTCAAACGAATATCTGCAGAAATTTCAGCCACGCCTACGGTCGATAAGAGCATACCGAACGCACCACCTGTCAGGCCCTTTACTAAATTTCCATTAGATAACGACGCGATCAAAGACAACCCAAATATCGACAACCAGAAATATTCGACAGGACCGAACGCCAGGGCTACTTTTGATAGTGGTGGCGCTAATAACAATAAGGAAAGCGCGCCAACCAGGCCACCAAATACTGAAGCAAAACAAGCTATAGCTACGGCCAGATCACCATCGCCCCGCTTCGCCATGGGATAGCCATCAAAAGTAGTGGCAATCGCTGATGGAGTACCCGGGGTATTTAACAGGATAGCGGCGTAAGCACCGCCATAAATAGCACCGGTATAGATAGCGCCCAGCAGAATAAGCGCTGACGCTGGCTCCATGCTAAATGTCACCGGTACTAATACCGCCAATGCCATGGTCGCGGTTAAGCCGGGGATTGAACCAACAACGGTGCCTGCGACTACGCCAAACAATGCCAACGCTATATTAAACGGCGTAATAGCCGCCAGAAACTGACTTAACTCCAATGCAAACTCTCCCCGGTGTCTACCGGCAAACCTGCTGTACAGCCTGACCTGCATTATTCATGAGGAGACCGGCGAATTTAACTTTGATGTCTTATTATTTATAGTGTTTGCAATACATTCAGGGTTAATCCTGAATTGACAGACTGTCTATTCGACGCCAGAGCCATTGCCGCATCACATCTCACGCAACAGGCCGAAATGTTTATCGCTATTGACTCTGGACGCCGAACAAACAGCCTACCTGGACAGGAACTACTTTATCAAACCCGCTTTACGCGCGTCGTCTAAGTATTCCTCTACTCTGGCGGCCATGAAGTCAGCCATGTCATCAATGCCAACATCCAACATCGCAAACCCGCCATCAAGCATCTGCTGACGAAACGCTTCGTCACTATTGATTTCACCGATCATATCAGACCACATTCTGGTAGTGGCAGCATCGGCAGTATTAGGCAGTGCAATACCACGATAAGCGCCTCCGGTCATGTCATAACCAAGCTCTTTAAAAGTAGGCACATCAGGAAACAATGGATGACGCTCGTCCATCGCAACTGCCAGCATGCGTACAGCATCACCCTGCTTGGCACCAACTGTTGTGTAACCCCACTCTGCTTTGGTTTGCTTACCCAGCAGAGCAGTTACAGCAGCACCGGTACCTTTAAATGGTACATAGGTAGTCAGGATTCCAGCCAGCTTATCAAACTTGATTTGCGCAAGATGATTGGCGCTGGCTTTGCCTGAGCCGGACATCGTCACTTCACCGGGGTTCGCTTTAGCGTCAGCGATCAAGTCATCGAGTGTTTGATACGGGCTGTCTGCAGTGACCACGATTGCATCAGGTGTATAGTGGAACATGTAAAAGGTGTTGAGATCGGCCGTTGTAAATCCGACATCCTTTTGCGCAGGTTTAATAACAATATGGGGAAGGTTGACCCCCATAATGGTTTGACCATTACCGCTAAGCCCGTTCAACGACGCCCAGCCAACAGCACCACCGCCACCAGGCTGGTATGAGATAACCAAATCCTGCTTAAACTTCTCTTTAAAGAATGGCTGTTGAAATCGAGCAGATATATCTGACTCACCACCCGGCCCGAACGGGATAATGTAGTTAACCGAGCCTGCCAGCTCTGCACCAACCACATTACCCATGTTTGCGGCCAACGCGATAGCCGCAGCGGTTTTCAGGATTGTTCTTCTTAGCACAATGTTCTCCATATTTCTGTAGTGGAACCACATCTTCGTGACTACCAACGACCACCAGGTCAGGCGCATCAAACGTCATGAAGGACTGGCCTAGAGTATGCAACCAGAGTCCACTTCATGCAAGCGCTTACACTATTTTAACACTGCCAAAGAACACCGGGAAAAGGCAGAAGACCAGACAGCCAATAGCGGGTCAGGATGGAAATAAACGCCCGACACAGAGATGCAGGACGAGCATACAACAGGCAATGCAGGATTCAATACGCTGTCAATCTTAGCTGGACAGTCAAAGATTGAAATAACTTCTTATACCTAAGCGACACAAATTACGCCGACCTCACTTGTGTATCCAACACCGTTGAAGCTTCCGGACGTCACACACATCAACTCTGAAATGTGTTCATCTGAAAGTCGGCAGTTTATGGAACTGCCTGGTGGTTACAGAAACAGGATTCATAAAGCTACTTCAGCCACCGGCGCCAGGTATTAAGAATGTTCTTCCAGCAACCTCAGTGTCGCTTCGATAAAATCATGCTCCGACACAATCCCTGAACGAGAACGACAGAACTCGCATACTTCAGGCTCAGCGTTCCCGGGGCAGAAAGGAAGGGTGGCTACTTCGAGCATTGGCAGATCATTCAAACCATTACCAATCGCAATACTGGTGATCGCCTGTGTCGGATTGTGCGACTCAGCAAGCAGTGATGTTATTATTTCTACCCCATCCCCCTTATCAATCCGGCCCATGGCATCAACATACCCTGTGTGTCAACCTGCAGTTAGACAGACCCAGTCTGAGTTAACATATATATCAGGGCCTGATTGCAGGAGTGAATAGAATGCCAAAGCCAGTTTCAGAAGATTTACCGGAATCGAAAGTGATTCCTGACCCAAAGTTGGAGAGGCGTGGGCGCAGAGAATTCTCACCCGAGTACAAACTGAAAATCATCGCTCAGGC
>CAKZVB010000293.1 GCA_937922015.1 uncultured Granulosicoccaceae bacterium | reverse complement strand
AGATCGATAGCCAGTAAGTTAATCTTGTTCATGATGGACGTTCCTATTTTTGTTTAGCTGAAAGTTTTTGTGTTGCAAAAACACTTTACAGCTTGGCGCATTGCGACGCCGATCTTGGGGCGTCCATCACATCATCCATGGTGCTTTGTCCCGACTCCGGATGGGGTTGAAAAACAAGGCAGATGCTGTTGGTGGGGAGGTACTGCAGTCCAATACTTTGTTTGGGATAACAGCGCTTGTAGCGCCTTGCAAATAGGCGGTCTTCGATCGGATCAAATTTGTTACTAATGATTCGAGGCCATCCGGTTGTTTGCAAAAGATTTTGAACATGTTGAAGGTTGTTTTCAAAGAAACGGCAAAAAGCACTGCAATCTGATATGACGAGGCAACGGTCGAGCGTCTACTGAAAGATCACAGCTGGAGTTTCGCTATTGTGCTAGCACAAGCGCTTAATCTAATTCACTAGATGATTGGCAATTTCATGTCAACAAAACGCAGACCATATTGTGCGCTTCGCCTAAGTTAAGCAAGTAGGCTACCGGGACACCCACCAACAGAGTCTGCGTTGTTTTCAAACTCATCGTTATAATGTCTAAGCGCAAGTTCTGATTACTTTGTAAAAGTAAGCCGCCGGAGGCCTACATCGCATAGCGCGACAAGCGCTGTTATCTCAAACAAAGTTTATCCCTGCAGTACCTCCCCGGAACAAAGCATCTGTCTTGTTTTTTGAAATCCCCTGTAGTCGGGACAAAGCACCATGGATGGTGCGTGAGCGCCAGCCGCACAGGGATGTGCATCTGGCGCGGCCCGACGGAGGGGGATTTCAAAAAATTCCGAAGGAACCCGAAGGGCAAGGCAGCAGCGGATCATACAAAAGGGCGTTTTGTTTACTTTTCCGCCGTTGAAAAGTGAATCGTACAGCCAGGGACTGGCTTCGAAAAAACGCCAGGGATGGCACGCCAGAGCAGAATGTCAGAGCAGAACGTTAAGGCAGACACCAGAGCAGCACACCAAAGCAGACACCCAAAATAACCACAAGAACAAAACCCCAGAACAAACCAAAATAACAAACAATTCCCCCATAACGTGCAAGCCGGCACGAACCGGCCCTGTATTTATTGTCCCAGTCCACCATTGAACAAGGTAAACTTGTGCAGATGAAACCTGTAATCGCCTTGGTCGGGCGGCCTAACGTTGGCAAATCGACCCTGTTTAATAAACTGACAAAATCCCGTGATGCTCTGGTGGCTGATTTTGCCGGGCTTACCCGTGACCGCAAGTATGGTGACGGCAGGCTGGGGGAGTTCAGTTATCTGACCATCGATACCGGTGGGCTTAACGGCGAATCGGAGGTGCTTGATGTTCGCATGCAGCACCAGTCGTGGCAGGCGGTTGAGGAATCAGATATTGTTATTTTTCTGGTTGATGCGCGTGACGGGCTGTCTCCGATTGATCACGAAATCGCTGATCAGTTGCGTCGTCGGGAACGGCCGGTCTGCCTGGCGGTTAATAAAACCGACTCGCTTGATGAATCGTCCGTGGCGGTGGAATTCTTTGAGCTGGGGCTGGGTACACCTCACTGTATTGCGGCGGCTCATAGCCGTGGCTTGTTGAAGCTATTGACGGCTGTGCAGGAGATGCTGCCGGCGCAAATGATCGGACCGGAAGCGCCGGTAGATGAAGGATTGCGGCTTGCTGTGGTGGGACGTCCTAACGTTGGTAAATCGACGCTCATTAACCGGTTCCTGGGTGAGGAGCGAGTGGTAGCGTTTGATTTGCCCGGTACTACCCGCGACAGCATCGAAATTCCATTTGAACGCGATGACAAGCAATATACGCTGATCGATACAGCGGGGGTGCGCCGGCGGGGAAAAATAACTGATACGGTCGAAAAATTCAGTGTCATTAAAACACTGCAGGCCATCGATGAATGTAACGTCACCATACTGCTGCTTGATGCCACAGAAGCGATCACCGATCAGGATATGAATCTGATGGGGCATTGTATTGATAAAGGACGGGCGCTGATTGTTGCGGTCAATAAGTGGGATGGTCTTGACTCGGATCAGCGTGAAAAAATCAAAACTGATATTTCAAGACGTCTCGATTTCCTGAGCTTTACCAGTATTGAGTTTATATCTGCCTTGCATGGTACCGGTGTCGGCAATCTTTTTGATCTTGCTAATCGTGCCTATGAATGTTCGATGATTGATATGGCCACACCAGAACTCACCAGAATGCTTGAGTATGCGGTGGTACAGCATCAGCCACCACTGGTGCGTGGTCGGCGGGTGAAGATGCGTTATGCGCATCAGGGTGGATCGAACCCACCGGTGATTGTGATTCACGGTAATCAGGTTGACCGGGTGCCTGATACTTATAAAAGATACCTGAGTAACTTCTTTCAGCGGGAACTGAAGTTGTTTGGCACGCCGGTCAGAATAGACTTTAAACGAGGCGATAACCCGTACAGTCATATTCGCAACAAGCTTACGCCGCTGCAACAGCGTAAGAAAAATCGTTTTCTAAAAATGGTTAAAAAATAGAGGAATTCTGAAAATGGCTGATATGGTTCGCTTGAGTCTTACCGAAGTTCATGAGCTTGCCACGCAAAATCTGCTGCACTACGGTGCTTCAAAAGAGCAGGCGCGTTCAGTCGCAGACACCGTCACCGACGCTGAGCGTGACGACTGCAAGTCACACGGCCTGTTTCGAATACCCGGTTTTTGTGCATCGTTAAAAAGCGGCAAAGTCAGTGGTTTTGCAATACCGGTGGTAGAGGATCTTGCACCTGCTGTTGTGAAGGTAGATGCCCAAAACGGCTTTGCTCCGCTGGCGCTTGAAGTCGGTGCAGAACCTCTTGCAGATAAAGCACGTTCGCAAGGCATAGCGGCGCTTGCGGTAACTAACAGCTATCACTTTTCAGCGCTGTGGCCGGAAGTTGAGCGGCTGACCAAACAAGGTCTGATTGCGTTTGCGTTTGTAAGTGCAAAAAGCTTTGTCGCACCGGCAGGTGGTATAGAACCGCTTTACGGCACAAACCCCATGGCATTTGGATGGCCGCGGGGAAATTCCCCGGATATAATTTTTGATCAGGCATCCAGTGCCAGTGCCCGTGGTGAAATACAACTTCATGAGCGCGATGGATTAACAATCCCGGATGGCTGGGCCATCGATAAGGACGGTAATCCTACTAACGATCCCACCGCCGCACTTGAAGGCGCACAACTGCCGTTTGGTGGTCACAAGGGGGCGGCCATTGCGATGATGGTTGAGCTACTGGCCGGTTCACTGGTCGGTGATGTATTGAGTTTCGAGGCAACCGAACAGGATGAACCCGACGGCGGCCCTTCAAGTGGCGGTGAGTTTATGATTGCCATCGACCCTGAGCGATGCGGCAACAACAGTTCCCTGGCTCACTCGGAAAAATTGTTCGCCAGAATACTGGGGCAAAAAGGCACGCGGTTGCCTTCAGAAAGACGTTACCGTGCAAGACAACACACCACAGAAGCGGGTATCACCATTGTGCAATCGCTTTATGATGATCTGCAGATTGACGCATGATGGCAGCTACCAGTCTTAAACAATTAATAGGGTAGATCTATTGTGCCAGACCAGCGGCCAGATCAGCGGCCAGACCAGCCAGACCAGCAGCCAGATCAACTGCAAAAAGCCCGATTTGAGCAAGATGGATTCGTCATCGTGCCTGACTTTCTTGATGCCCGATTAGTTGCCGCCGCTCGCAGCCGTTTTGAAAAACTGTTTGCAGGTGAGTTCGAGACCGGTATCCAGCCCGATGAATGGAACTGGCGTGAAGGGCGTGACTCTGATCTGTTAACACGCCAGATTTGCAATGCCTGGAAATCTGATCAAACCATCGCATCCATTGTATTGGGTTCAGAGCTGGGCCGGATATGTGCCGGGTTAAGAGGCTGGCCCGGTGCCAGAATTAATCAGGACAACGTGATTTGGAAACCGCCGGGTACGAAAGCACTGGGCTTTCACCAGGATGAAAGTTACCAGAACTGGATCGTCCCGTCAGAGATGATCACCTGCTGGATCACTCTGGATGACACGGCAGTCGAGCAGGGCACCATCGAATACGTTCGCGGTTCCCATCGATGGCATCTTGCAGGGCCGATTCAACAGTTTCATGCGCCGGATGATCCCCTGCATGATCTGCGCGCCGCGGCGAGTGTCGCTGATGCCCGAATTGATATTGTGCCAATTGTGGTGAAAGCCGGTACCGCGGTGTTTCACCATGGTCGCACCTGGCATGGCTCGCGGCCCAATACGGGTTCGGGGGTCCGTCGATCAGTGGTAGCGCATTGTATGTCGAGTGATGCGACTTTCCATCCCATCAACACCAGTCCGGTCTATAGCCGCTACAAGCGTGCTGATGATTGTCAAATGGATGAGAGCTTCTTTCCAATTCTCTGGCATAACAGTGGCCATCGAACGCCGTCATTGTCCGGCTAATGTTCCTGGTGTCGACAATATTGAAGCTCACCCGCGCAGCTGGCTTTTTTAGCAGTTGCTGATAATTTATCAAGCTGATTACCATAAATACCTGATACCGTCACTAAAGACATTAGCTTTGTGGCCGCTAACCTGCGCCAACGGATAAGCAAATATCCGGAATAATAATAAAAAAATTGTGTGGCGGGCCAGCTTTGAACGCATATAAGAAAAACCTCAGCCGGGTTCTGCCGGAAGGGGCATCCAACGATGAGATTAGCCAGCTTGAAGTCTGGTACAGCCAGGTAGTACACGGATCTGATCTCAGAGATCGGGTGACGGTTACCGGATCAAATATCAGTCGCGGCGTATTCGGATCCTTGTCTCTGCACATGCAGCCGGTAGTGGATAGTAATCCGGAAGCTGCGAACGATCAGACCTATCCGCTGGCGCAAGGTAGCTGTACCTGAATGCTTGTCGACCGGGTCACACTAAATCCAGGTTAAATCAGCAGTGCTAAATTCGACGCTGATGCGAGCACCGCCCAGAACGTCACATCGTTCTAGTTTAACTACCGCATTGTGATGGCTGGCGATTCTGTTGGCAACAGCAAGTCCTAAACCGTAGCCGTCCCGTTTACTGTCACTGCCACGCTGAAAAGGCTTCATGACCTGATCGTGCAGTTCAACAGGGATTCCGGGTCCATCGTCGCAAAATGCTATCTCTATTGAGTGATCGCCGGCTGTCGTTTGTATTAGTAGCTGATCGTTGGCATGGACAATCGCATTCTGGATCAGATTATTAAACAAGGTGGCCAGGTGTTCAATGCAGCCATTGATTAACCATGTATCTTTGTTATGGCCGGAGTTATCCATTTGAATGTTGATGGTTTCATCGTGATATTGAGAAATACACTCATTCAGCAAGCCTTGAAGGTCCACCGGACGTTTATCAATTCCTTCCAGCACGTTGTCAAGCCTGGCGTAACGCAGCAGTGAATTGACCAGCTTTTCCATTTCGTTCAGATCACTGCTGACTCTCTCCAGGTATTGAGATCTGGCTTCAGGGTTATCTGTTTCAGCCAGAGTGTCGATGCCGAAACGCAGTCTTGCCAATGGCGTGCGCAGGTCATGGCTCACGGCTGAGGTAAGAAGTTTGTTGTCGTTAATCAGCAGCTGGATTTTATCAGCCATTCTATTAAAATCGTTTTCGATGTCCTGAATATACGAAAATCTGCTGGTGGTAATTCGCCTGTCCAGTTGTCCGGCGCCAAACGATTTTGCAGTAGTTCGCAGTAGCCCCAACCGCCCGAGAAGCGGAGTTAACCAAAGCAGTACCAGCGTCAATGTACCTGCATAGAACAGGCTGGTGAAGAGCAGGGCAACGCCTCTATTCTGTTTCCCGGTGCCACTGCCGGTATTGATAGTCAGTACTTTATTGTGCGACGGCAAGTAGTAGTGCATTGAAATACCTTGCTCAGACTCAAGGACAAGCGCTTCGCCGGATTCGAAGTTGCCGGCAAGTGCTGAAGGCAGAGGCAGGTCATTTTTATTTTCAATGGTCGCTACGAAAGTGCTTGACTGCGGCCAGTGCTTTATCACTGTCTCTGGAGAATCAACACTATTGAGTGTCTGTGCGAAGCCGGTGGCAAATGATTCGACCTGTGAGAACTCGTCAGCTGGCTCGAAGCTGTATCGTTCAAATAGGCTATCCAGTGCCAGACCCAGTCCAAACAACGCGATAAGTACAACGAGTAATAACGGGATGGCCAGTCGGCGCATGCTATCGTACCGGATCTATTAAAGTGCGCAACGTAGTCGTCAGATTAAAGAGTATCATTTTATATTGATCGATTTGACACCTACCAGGCATCAGAGGCAAAAACATAACCTTTGCCCCAGACGGTTTTTATTTTTGTGGGCTTACTGCTGTCGTCTTTGAGTTTTTTACGCAAACGCGAAATAAGAATATCAACTGAGCGGTTAAAGCCGTCGTATTCAATACCACGCAACTGATTTACAATATCCTCGCGGCTAAGAACGTTACCCGCTTGCCCGGCCAGTAACCACAGCAGGTTAAACTCATGTGAGGAGATATCGATCAGCTGTTCATCCAGGTAGACACTACGCGATTCTGCATCGATCTTAAATGATCCAAACTCGTGTACCTGACTGTTTTTTGTGCCGTGGTTGTCGCGACTCAGCATTGTGTTTACTCGTGCCAGCAGTGCTTTCGGGCGTACCGGTTTAATCAGATAGTCATCAGCGCCGCTCTCAAGACCGGTGACTTCATCTGATTCGTCTCCCCGTGCTGTCAGCATAAGCACGGGTTTGGTGTAGAAATTCCGTATTTCACGGCAAACTTCAAAACCGTTTTTTACAGGCAGATTTATATCCAGAATGACGATGTCAGGGTCGTCAATCCGGATTAGATTGATCGCTTCATCGCCGCGGTTCGCGACAGAGACATCAAAATTATTATCAATCAGATAGTCGCCTATCCAGTCGGCCAGGGAGGCATCATCTTCTACCACCATGATGTGTGGTTTATCCGTTGGATTGAGCACTAGAATAATCTCCATTTGCTGCGCGTACGGGATTTTTTATATACCCACGCTATAGTGACCTGTGCCTTGGTTAGCGGTTCGTTGTCAGAGTTTGTCAGGGTAAATTCTATCGCGCTGTCCGATGCAAGCTGATAATCATGTCTGCCCTGACTAACAGCACGCCAGCATCGAAGTGGAGTAGCCTGATCACTGGCCAGCAGGCAATAGTCGCCGTTGAGAGGCGTTTTAAATTGCAGCCTGAGGCGCTGATAACAGACCTGACCTTTTCTAAGTGCGACGCATTTTTCGGGCTTTACGGTCAATAGTGTCTCGTCTGCCAATGAGGACTTATGCATCAGGAAGGAAGTAAAAAACACGACCAGAGCGATTAGTGTCTTCACGACAAGACTCCTCCTATTGGCCATGGAATACATAATAGACGCCGGCCATCAGTGTGTAGGCAACATCACCCTGTGCCAGCGGGCTGTCGACTACCTCGTCGGGGAGCCTTGCGTACTCTGCCGTGGTTCTGAATATCCATTTTTCAGACAAGGGCTTGGTCGCACCTAACTGAATCAATGGAAGGAATCCAGAATCTGCTGTGTAGGCAGGCAGGGAGGCGGTGGCTTCGTCTGCTGATACCCCGAAATAGTGATTTAATATGCTATCAGAAAAATATCGCAGCCCCACCAAACCATGGACGTTCCAGTTTCTTATCTGTTTTTGATGTCCAAGCTGAACCGATGCGCTGACGCCATTGTGGGCATTGGCAATATCGCTAACCAGCTCTACCTGTAGAATGCTGTCGCCGAAATAATGGCTGCTTCTGATGCCTGCACTGATGTCACCGTCTCGATCAGTGATCGTTTCAAGGCCGGCGATATCATCGCGTTCTATATTATCGAACATACTGGCTACAATGAGCTCTACACTACTTTTTTCTGTAGCGGAGGCGTTGTAGCCAAGTGTGATATTGCTAAAACTATTGTCGATAGTTTCAATAAAAAACCTTTTATACTCAAGTCTGGCTTCAATTCCGAGGTGGAGGCCGTTCAGCCGGTCATCGGAATCCTCGATCTCCCGATCATTAAACCCCACTAATGGTAATTTTCCGGTCACCAGCGAAATGCCAAAATCGACGAATGAGCCGCCGCCTGAGTCGGGCTGTTGAACCTGACGGGTGATATCAGCCGCCTGGGCCTGCAGGCTGAACAACGCAAAAACAGCGACCGCTATGTGTTGGTATCTCATTTGGAATACTCCGTTTTGATGGTATGGAATATAGCGGGTGTGCCCGTGGAAACTCTGTAACAGGATGTAGTGATGACAAGTGCAGCCGATTGATGTCGGGTTAGCTGTATTGGTGTTGTTTCAGATTCTACGTTGTTTTTGCGTTAAATTTGAATATCTTGCGTTCTGATCACTCGTTTTCCACTCCGTTTTGAAGGTGTTGTTCGCGCAGCAGTTGCGCGAGAGATCCCGGGCCGTAACCCCGGTTCTTGGCATCGCTGTCGATGTAGAGTCCCGTTGTCTGTGGTTAGTGGGAGGCCGTCGCTATAACAGGAATATCAGCGCGTACGCACCAATCCGGGAACCATGTGGGCGGATGCCGGAGGTGTCGGCGCTGTTGTACACAAAACTATCTCGCATAACGGCAT
>CAKZVB010000292.1 GCA_937922015.1 uncultured Granulosicoccaceae bacterium | reverse complement strand
CGGCTTGCCTGCCCACGGTACTGCCGTAGCCAATACTGACGGTACCGTGAGTTACCTGCACGATGGTTCTGAAATTCTCTCAGACTCGTTCAGCTACACAATAAAAGACAACAGTGGCGCAGTCTCCGGTATCGCAACAGTTTCACTGACCATCACACCGCACAATGACGCACCGATCGCCGTAGCAGACACTTACACCGTTGGTGAAGGTCTCGGCGCAACGCTGGATCTTGCAGTCAACGATACCGACGCTGACGACGGTCTGGATCTGTCAGGTATTGTCATCACAGGCTTGCCTGCCCACGGCACTGCCCTGGCCAATAGCGATGGTACCGTGAGTTACCTGCACGATGGCTCTGAAACTCTGTCCGATACATTCACCTATACCATCAAAGATAACAGCGGGGCTATCTCCAGCGAAACCTCTGTGTCACTGACCATCACACCAGGCAACGACGCACCGACAGCAATGGCCGATAATGTTGTTGTCAATGAAAATGAAACCGCAAGGTTTGATCTCGCTTTAAACGACAGCGATTCTGATGATGGCCTGGACCTTAGCAGCGTGACTATCACAACAGCGCCGGCCAACGGTATCATTACGATCAACTTCGATGGCACAGTGAACTACACCCATGATGGCTCGGAAACCATCGCAGACAGCTTTAGTTATTCGATAGATGATATCAGTGGCGTTTCGTCTAACGATGCGACAGTGTCTGTCACTGTAAATCCGGTAAACGACTCACCGATCGCGGTTCCTGAACACTATACGGTTGATGAAGGGGCAGCGTCTGTACTGAATCTGATTCTCAATGACACCGATGCAGACAACGAATTGGATGCAGCCAGTATCGCAATAGTC
Source organism: uncultured Granulosicoccaceae bacterium (assembly GCA_937922015.1). Classification (GTDB taxonomy): domain Bacteria; phylum Pseudomonadota; class Gammaproteobacteria; order Granulosicoccales; family Granulosicoccaceae. The sequence goes on along the minus strand of CAKZVB010000292.1, from coordinate 5,366 downwards.
AATTCACCAGTTAACGGCACGGTAGTCGTGAATACAGACGGCACCATGAATTACCAGCATGACGGATCAGAAACGCAGCGTGACTCATTCAGTTATACCGTCGCAGATATAGCAGGTAAGGTTTCCAGCCCGGCACCGGTGACGCTGACCATCAGTCCTCAAAACGATGCTCCGGTTGCCGTACCGGACACTTTCAGTATTGATGAAGGTGCGTCGGTAACGATTAATTTGATCAGCAATGACAATGATGCCGATGATGGCATTGATCCCGCGAGCGTGCAAATTATCACTGCACCGGCAAACGGCTCCGTCACTGTTAAAGACACCGGCCTGGTTGATTACACGCACAACGGTCTTGAGACCGTAGTCGACAGCTTCAGTTACACCATCAGTGACGCAGGCGGCGCGACATCGAATGTCGTGACCGTGTCACTGAACATCACTCCTGTAAATGATTCTCCGATGGCACTGGCAGACAGGTTTGAAATACCAGAGGGATTGTCTGCCGACCTCGCGCTCAGCCAGAATGACCGCGACGCCGATGACGGACTGGACCCCGCCAGCATAAACATTACCAACGCCCCTGCACATGGTGAAATCACCATCAACAGTGATGGATCAGTGCAGTACACACACGATGGCTCTGAAGTGGCAATCGATAAATTCCGCTACACCATTGACGATACACAGGGGCATACATCAGACGAGGCAACGGTAACACTGATCATAATACCGAAGAACCATGCACCTGAACTGGCGATACCGCCACCAGAGAGTGTCACGCTGCATTCCTCAACACACACTCTGCCTTCAGGTACTTTCATTGATAAGGATGTCGATGAACTCACCTACACTGCGACGCTGCTCAACGGTGAACAACTACCGGACTGGTTGCGGTTTGATCCCGACACATTGACGTTTACCCTGCAATCCGACGCGGCCGATAATCTAACGGCGGACGTGTTAATTCTTGCAAGCGATACCGACGGTGCATCCGCTTACGCTGTGTTTACCATTCGCACACCCCCCGAAATCGCCGCGGCTGCCGCGATACAACCACCGGCTATCGCTTTCCCCGCCAAAATACCTTCTGACTCAAACACCAGTGCAACTACGCCTGTAATAGTGGACCAAAGTAGTGAGGAGCAAAGCCCTGATCAGCCAGCACTGCCGGAGAAGTCCGTCGATGATCCGGTCAATGACAAGCAAGTACCAACCAGCCTGTCACTGCCGATGGTCACTTTTGCAGACACAGAAGACGCTGAAGGATTGGTCACCAGAGATACCGGTGTTATACAACATCAAAAACCCTCTATACCGGTGAATGTCATTCCACTTGGTGAAGTCATACCGTTTACACCAAAGACGTTTTTAAATCTGGCAGATACAATGGATGGAGTGAAGCAACAACTGGACAATCGTCCGGAGCTGTCTGTTCAGCTTACCGGTGCATCCGCTGTCACCGTCACCACCCTGTCTGTCGGCTATGTATTGTGGTTGCTTAGAGGCGGACTGTTGATGGCAAGCTCACTGGCGTCGCTTCCTGCATGGCGATTCATCGATCCGTTACCAGTACTGGATAGCCTGCACCAGGACGATGATGATGATGACTCTGAAACTCTTGAATCTATTGTGACCGATAAAGAGGCCACAGAGGCCGATGATCAATCCGATTATGCAAGAGACACCGCCGCCAGATAAAGGTGATCCAATAGAATCAACTTTTCATTCTCGCACCGCTGCTGTCATACAAGGGTTCCAGACTGACATCGGCTGCGCATAGCTTACCCGCAATATCCACCACAACCTGCATCCCGGTTTTCAGGCTTGTTGAAGCCTGAGCAAGTGCGATTGGTTTTCCAACCCGGTAACCAAACGCACAAGAGGTAGTTTTACCAATGATCTCATGGTTGTAAATTACCGGCTCATGGCCCAGCGGCACGGCGGAGTTATCGGTAAATGCCAGTGACACAATTTGTTGAGCAGGCGGTTGGCTCGCGCTCGCCCGCAGCGCCTCGTAGCCCGTAAATCCACCGGTCTTGCGGGTGAACCTCTGCAAGCCTGCGTCACGTGGTGAAACATCCGAATCCAGCTCATGACCCATGGCACAAAAGCCTTTTTCAATACGCATAGATGTTTGTGCAAAAAGCCCCGCCGGTGTAACCCCCTGCGCCTTTAACGCGTTGTACAAGGTGCTCACGTCAGTACTTTCGCAGCATATTTCCCAGCCGGGCTCGCCCACATAAGACTGGCGGGCTGCCCTGATTGACACACCTGACAGTGTGGCTTGTGCGTGCTTGAAATACCCGATAGCATCGACTTGCCCACCCAGTGAAGACGCAATCGTCGCAGCCTTCGGGCCCATCAACGCCAATGCCGCATAGCGCTCTGTCACATCGGAAATGTCTACATCAAACGCTGGACGCTGAGTATCATCGGTGGCAGTGCGGGTAAACCATGCCAGATCCTTTTTGATTGCAGCTGTGCCGACAAACAAGCGGTAGTGATCCTGAGCAATGCGCTGAACGGTAATATCACTTTCAAAGGTCCCACGATCATTGAGTACCGCAGTGTAGATAACCGACCCTGGATCACGATTCACATAACCCGCACAGGTTTGCAGCAGAAAGGCTTCTGCATCGGGACCGCTTATGTCAATTTTTCCAAACGACGACAGATCAAACATCGCAGCGTTCTCATGGGCTGCCCTGACTTCTATGGCCACACGTTCAAACCAGTCCGGTTTACCAAAGGTTAATCGCGGCGGCTCAGCGGCATTGAAATAGAGCGGCCGCTCCCAGCCATAGAACTGCCCGTTGAATGCATGGTCGTTTTTAAATTCTTTATGCAGTGGCAGTTGACGAATATCTCTGGCCGTTTTCAATTGTTTTGCAGGATAGGCTATATCGTAGTGTGTACCCAGTATTTCCGGCGCGCGCGCCATTAAATGATCAATTGAGTCAAACACCGGAGCAAAGCGTTTAGCGTCGGCTTCGCCCAGATCGTAAGCGGGCGCACCATGCACAATGCAATGCGCCAGATTCATACCGGCTCCGCCTCCTGAGGCCAATCCAACCGAATTCATACCGCAGCCTAAAAACAGACCCCGGGTCTCAGCGGTTTCACCGAGCATAAATGTGCCGTCGGGTGTAAAACTCTCAGGGCCGTTTAACAGCATTTTGACTTCTGCATCTTCGAGTACCGGCAACCGATGCAGCGCATGCTCCATCATGGGTTCAAAATGTTCCCAGTCTTCGGGCAGCAAGCCAAATTCAAAATCAGCGGTTAGCACCCCCGGCTTTACAGGCTTGCCCATCGGCTCAAAACAACCTACCAGCAAACCACCGGAGTCATCGCGGATATACAGATGATTATCGTGATCTGATAGTGTCGGCATGTTGCCGATGATTCCCTCGACCGGTTTTGTCAGCATATAAAAATGCTCACAGGCTAAAGCCGGTACCGCGGCCCCGGCCATCGCTCCTAACTCGCGCGACCACAGCCCGGCACACAGAGCGATAGCATCGCATTTGATAGTGCCCCGCGAAGTTTCTACACCACGAACGCGGCCATTTTCCGTGAGTACACCCGTAACGCCGGTGTCTTCGAATATCGCTACACCTGTGGTTTTAGCGGCCTTTACCAGCGCTGCACAGACATCGCTGGGTGAAACACGTCCGTCATCGGGAGACCATACCGCGCCAAGAACATCCTCGCCGTTCATAAGCGGCCAGCGTTCACAGGCCTCTGCCGCAGAGACAGAGCTTGCTCTTATGCCGTACGCGCGTGCCAGCGCCTGCTGCCTTTTGATGTGGACAAGACGGTCAGGAGTGGTCGCAATCGATAGTGACCCTTCCTGAATCCAACCCACTGACTGGCCGGTTTCCTGTTCGAGTTGACTGTATAGATCAACGGAGTATTGAATCATTCGCGTCAGGTTGCGCGAATGCCGTAACGCTCTTACCTGTGCAGCCGAATGCCACGTGGTCCCCGAAGTAAGCTTGTTGCGTTCAAGCAGAACAGCATCACCTACCCCCAGCTGCGCCAGATGGTACAGAGTCGAGCAGCCCATAATGCCGCCGCCAATAACCACCACCGACGCGTCTGTGGGTAGTTGGTCTGCCATCCGCCTCACTCCCGAGTGTCTGGTTCAACGCAGAACGCCTGATAGTGCCTTGCTTCCTATGCAGGCTTCTCACCGAATCACTTACTACTAAATCAGATATCCTGCTTTTTACCGCGTGCTGAATAGAAATCAACCATTTCAGATACCATTGACTCACCACGTCCTTCATCAACCGCTTCGCGCAGCGCACCCAGAGGACCTGCCGCGATCATTGGCTCCATACCCAGTGCCGTCGCTGTGTCGAAGAAGTAGCCGACATCTTTACACGCATTGGCAATAGAGAATTCGAGTTTGCTGGAGTCGTTTTCAAGCGCGTAAGCGGATACAAAATCCATCATTCCCGAGTGCAATGGCCCGGCTGCAATGACATCGTATACCGTTTTGCGTGATACACCGGCAGCGTCTGCCAGCACAAAGCCCTCCGCCATCGCATTTGCGATCGTCATACCGAAAGCGTTGTTTATAAGCTTCACAGTGTGACCTGCACCTGAAGCCCCCAGGTAGAAAACATTCTCACCCAGATCCTTCAGTACCGGCTCTGCACCGGCGAAGAATTTTTCATCACCGGCACACATAATGTTCAGCATGCCGTCACGTGCATGAGCCGGTGTACGTCCCAGTGGCGCATCGAGATACCCCGCTCCGAGTGACGACACCTGTTTTGCCAGTTTGCGGGTTGATTCGGGTAGTGAGGTGCCAAAGTCGACAACGGTTTTACCCGCACTCAGTCCGGCGATAATGCCGTCATCGCCAGCCATTCGCGCCTCTACCTGCTCTGATGTGGACATACACAACATCACGATATCGGCCTGCTCAGCGAGTTCGCGACCGTTAGTGACTTCAGTCGCTCCTCTCCCCACAGCTACATCGATTCCGCTGCGATTCTTGTTTCCGAGAACAATCAGCTGATAGCCTTTGTCCTGCAGGCGTTCTGCCATAGGCAGACCCATTAGACCAAGACCTATGAATCCAATTACCGGTTGTGACATTTTTCATCCTCTACTATGTTCAAAATTTGTAGGTATCTTCTGTGGGAGCGATCGTTGCTGCAACTTAACTCTTGAATTTACAGCGGTGTCGATGGTTTTTGCACATCTTCCCACCCTACGATAGGTCAGGCTCGAGTACAATATTTTTTAAGGAAATTCAGTGCCTGCCTGATCGCACACCACAACCAATGCAAACGAATATGCTCCTGCCATATCCTCCAGTTGTGCGAATCGCCCGGTGTCGCCTGAAT
>CAKZVB010000291.1 GCA_937922015.1 uncultured Granulosicoccaceae bacterium | reverse complement strand
AGGGCCCTCGCCATGGCACGTTCTCGCTACGCAGACTTCTACCGCGCAGACTCCTAGTCCGTATTATTCACGGGGCGACAGTGAAAATTAACCAAATGTCTATTTACAAAGCTTCCTAAGCCTGTGATTCACGTGTCCTTTCAAAATAGCAGTTCGACAGGAAAGTAATAGTGTGACGAACCAGACTCCAGCACTGGAATATTTAACGACAAAAGAAGTTGCCGAGCTTTTACGTCTAAAAGAACGCAAGATCTATGATCTGGCAGCTGATCAAATAATTCCCTGTACGCGGGCAACAGGTAAGTTGCTTTTTTCGCGTGCGGCAATTGATAAATGGCTACAGCAAAATTCGAGCGGGGCACATGCGTCTGATTCCAGTAGCCTGTTGATAGCCGGTTCGCACGACCCCTTGCTGGAATGGGCGATCCGTGATTCACAATGCGGTATTGCCACTCGCTTTGATGGAAGCCTTGACGGTTTGCAGCAATTTACAGAGCGCACAGCCACGGTGGCTGCGGTGCACTTGTTTTCGACTGAATTTCAGCAGTGGAACCTGCCGCAGGTTGTCGAAAAGTGCAGTGGAACTTCAAGTGTGCTGGTGAATTGGGTGTACAGACAACGTGGTCTGGTGTTTAGAAGGGCAAGTCATAATTTTAAAAGTCTGCAAGACATCGCAGGCCGCAGAGTGGCCGGGCGACAGGCTGGAGCGGGCAGTCAGATATTATTTGAATCGCTGTTGTCGCAAGTCGGAATTGATCACGACTCAGTCAATTATTCCAGCATTGCCCGAAGCGAATCTGATGCGGTGTTAGCGGTAGTGGAAGATGTCGCCGACTGTACTTTTGGCCTGCAGTCTTTAGCAAGTCAACATCAACTGGGTTTTTTACCGCTAATAGAAGAACCACTGGATTTGTTAGTTGACCGCTGGTTCTGGTTTGAAGGCGCTATGCAAAAATTTATTTCTTTTTGTCAATCAGATGAGTTTACTGAGCGTGTAAAAAGGCTGGAGGGTTATCGCATAGATAAGCCGTTTGAAGTTCGCCTCAACTGCTGAGTCCGCACCATGTTGTATCGTCCATTTCTGTTAGCCCGGACGCCGCAGCCAATGACCTGTCGCGTCAGTCGGTAGTGGCATTGGGATAAAACAATTGCTGTCCGTCCAGTTGGTAGTCGGCAATAAGTTGTTGACCCGATGGTCCTGTTAACCAGTCAATAAAGGTTTGCCCGCCAACTGCATTGACACTCGGACATTTTTCGGGGGATACAAGTATTACACCGTATTGATTAAAAAGCGCGGCATCGCCTTCAAACAGAACTTTATGCTGTCCGCGATTTTTAAAGCTGATCCAGGTGGCGCGGTCAGTGAGGGTGTAGGCGTTCATGCCGATGCTGGTGTTCAGGGTAGCGCCCATGCCAGAACCGGTTTCGCGATACCATTTTCCATTGTGCGGTTTGGTATCAATGCCTGCTTCTAACCAAAGCCCGAGCTCTTTCTGGTGTGTGCCGGAGTTGTCACCTCGTGATGCGAATATTGAGCTGCTGTTTGCAATCCCCGTCAGTGCATCTGCGGCGGTTATTGAATCTGCAATGTTTGCCGGGTCATTCTCCGGGCCGATGAGCACAAAATCGTTATACATCAGGTCGTATCGCTTAACACCCAGGCCTTCTTCAATGAACTTTTCTTCAGCACTTTTTGCGTGAACCAGTAACACATCAGCGTCACAGTTGCTGGCGTTGCGTATTGCCTGGCCTGTGCCCACGGCGACGACGTTAACCTGTGTTTTGTGGGCTTCTTCAAATCGGGGTAACAAGTATTCGTACAGGCCGGAGTTGGCTGTTGACGTTGTTGACTGCACGAGGATAGCTTTCTGTGAGGCGATCGCAGCGTTTGTTAAAGAACAAGTGACAATAAAAAATAAAATGCTTTTCATAGCGGTCGTTTTTCGGTTGCTGTTTGTAGATAACCACTGATGTATGAGTGGCCAGCTGCTGATGCAGGTTGAGTAAAAAAAGTAGTGGCGCTCGAGTGTTCGGCCACGTTGCCGTTGTCCAGGAAAATAACATCGTCAGCGACACGCTGTGCCTGCGCCAGGTCATGCGTGACCAGTATTATTTTGATCGCCTGTTCACTGGCCTGGTGGATGAGAGATTCGATTCGCGATGTTGCCTGCGGATCTAGGTTTGCTGTTGGTTCATCCATTAAAAGTACTTCGGGGTTTGTTGCCAGCGCGCGTGCGATGGCGAGTCGTTGTTGTTCACCGCCGGAAAGTGATCTTGCCTGTTGTTTGGCTTTTTCGCTAAGTCCCGCGATTTGCAGTAATTCATCGCGGCGCGTTTTACTCGACAGCTTTCTAAGTGCCAGCACGTAGTCTATGTTTGCTGCCACACTTCTGCGCAACAACACCGGCTTTTGGAAAACCATAGATTGCCGTTTGCGAACTTTGATGTCCTCTACGGGTTGTCCATTCCATTCTACCTGTCCTGACTGTGGTGTCAGAATGCCGTGCAGCACGCGAATAAGAAGACTTTTGCCAGCACCGTTGTGACCCATTAACGCGGTGATTTTGTTGTTATCGATGGTCAGGCTGATATCTTTCAGCAAGGCGGTGCCGTCGATAGAAAGGTTCACCGATCGAACTGTTAATGGCAGCAAGCCGGTGCTCGTCCGTGAAGGGTCGCGGGCGGGGGTTTTGCGGGACACCGGCTGACCGGTCAGTGAGATATTCATGTGACTCGCAATCTTGCGCTGTATACCAGTGCATTAACCACCAGCGCAATGCTGAGTAATATCATGCCGAGCGCCAGCGCCAGCGCCAGATCTCCCTTGGAAGTTTCAAGCGCAATGGCCGTGGTCATTACCCGGGTCAGGTGGTTTATATTTCCGCCAACAATGATGACCGCGCCAACTTCGGATATTGCGCGGGCGAAACCCGCCAGTGCAGCTGTTAGCAGACCGTTTCTGGTGTCCCACAATAAGGTGAGGATAGTTGTGGTGTTTGATAGACAGAGTGATCTGAACTGCTCTTTGTATTCCTGCCAGCTATCTTCAATTATTTGTCGGGTGAGTGCGGTGACGATGGGAAGCACCAGCAGAAATTGCACAAGTATCATCGCGCCGGGTGTGTATAACATCTCCAGCCACCCCAGTGGTCCGGCTCGAGATAATAACATGTAGACCAGCAGGCCCAGTACCACAGGTGGCATGCCCATTAGCGTGTTGGTGATTACTGTTAACAGCCATTTGCCAGGAAAATCACGAGTCGCGAGTATTGCACCCAGCGGCAGGCCAATGAGGCAGGCGAGTAGCGTGGCGCCAACACTGACCCTGAGTGACAGCGAGACAATTTCCAGCAGCGTCGCATCAGCCTGGACGACCAGGCGGAATGCGTAGGTAAAAGAGTGCTGGAAATCCTGCATATTTTCCGAAAATTTCCTGAATTGGACTATTTGTGGAAAATATTGCCTAATTTTGCAGTTTTATACAAGCAAAGCGAGTCGGAACGGCCGGTGGTCTGTTAGTTGCGAATAAGGCTTAGAAACTCGCCTCTGGTATTGATGTCTTTTTTGAACCGACCAAGCATGACTGACGTAGTCATTGTTGAGTTTTGCTTTTGAACACCGCGCATCATCATACACAGGTGTTTGGATTCGACTACCACACCGACTCCCTGACCATTGGTCACGGATTGAACGGCATCGGCAATTTGTTTGGTCAGGTTCTCCTGAATTTGCAGCCTTCGGGCATACATATCTACAATCCGGGCGACTTTTGACAAACCGATGACCTTTCCGCGCGGCAGGTAGGCAACGTGACATTTTCCGATAAACGGCAGCATGTGATGCTCACACATGGAATAGAGTTCGATATCCTTGACGATCACCATTTCGTCGCTGTCTGACTCGAAAACCGCCTTGTTCAGTATCTGGTCAAGAGTTTGCGAGTAACCCTGGGTCAGGAACTCCATTGCCCTTGCGGCCCGGTCCGGAGTTTTGACCAGGCCTTCCCGGTCGGGGTCTTCGCCGATTTGTTCGATAATTTTTTTGAATTCGTTGTGCAATGCAGTGTCCGATAGTCGAAGGGGAAGGCACGCGTTAGGATATGTATAAGGTTGCGCAGAGTACATTGTGCTTGATGCACACTGTGTATTCAATTTCGAAATCCAGTTTTACCCGTATACTTGTAACGATATTAGAACCTTAATGACGGCCGCAATTTGTATTGCGAGCCAATAGGAATAGTTTTATGACAATCATCCTCTGTATTTTAATTCTACTCTGCACCACGTTTGTGCTGGCAAAGTTCAGCCACACTTTGAAGTCGATTACTGTCGTGCTGGTGGCAGCGCTGTTTGCCGCGACACTGGTTGGTGGCGTCAGTGGGCTGGTGGGGCTGGCTGTCTGGTTGCTGGTGATCGCGGCGGCGGTGGTAATGAATGTAACATCGGTCAGGCAGAAAGTGCTGACAACGCCCCTGCTTGGCTATGTCCGAGCAGTATTGCCGCCAATGTCCCAGACCGAAAGAGACGCTATAGAGGCGGGCACAGTCTGGTGGGAGGCAGAGCTTTTCCGCGGCAATCCGGATTGGTCAAAATTAATGAGTACTGCACCGGCGTCCCTCACCGCTGCAGAACAGGCCTTCCTTGACGGACCAACCAATGAACTCTGTGCGATGCTCGACGATTGGGAAATTACCTATGAGCACAATGATTTGCCTCCGCATGTCTGGGATTTTATAAAAAAGAACAAATTCTTTGGCATGGTTATTCCGGAGGAATATGGCGGGCTGGGTTTCAGTGCTTTTGGCCACTCGGCGGTCGTTACGCGAATATCCGCTCGCAGCGTTACCGCAGGATCAACAGTGATGGTGCCGAATTCACTGGGTCCGGCAGAGCTGTTGCTGCACTACGGCACTGACGAGCAAAGAAACCATTATCTGCCCCGGCTGGCAGTTGGTGAGGATATCCCGTGCTTTGCACTGACCGGACCTTCTGCGGGCTCTGATGCGGCCGCGCTGCCAGATTTCGGTATAGTCTGCAAACAAATACATAACGGTGTTGAAACGCTGGGATTACGGGTTAACTGGAACAAGCGTTATATAACATTAGGTCCCGTGGCCACGATTGTGGGCCTGGCGTTTAAAGCCTACGACCCTGATCATTTGATTGGTGATGTGGAAGACATCGGTATCAGTTGCGCACTGATCCCGGCTGATACCCCGGGGGTTACCATTGGTCGGCGCCATTTTCCACTTAATCAGTCGTTTATGAATGGCCCCAATAGCGGCAAGGACGTGTTTGTGCCAATGGACTGGATTATTGGCGGACAGGAAAACCTCGGTAAAGGTTGGCGCATGCTGATGGAGTCTCTATCGACCGGTCGAGGCATCTCATTGCCATCGTCCGGGGCAGCTGCCGGCATGGCAGCATCCCGCTTCACGGGGGCATACGCTCGAATTCGCAAGCAGTTCAATATTCCCATTGGCAAATTTGAAGGTGTTGAAGAGGCATTGGCGCGAATTGGCGGCATGACTTACTTGATGGACTCAGGACGCAGGCTAACCTGTGCGGCGTTAGACCAGGGTGAGCGCCCGTCAGTTGCCAGTGGTATTTTAAAATACTTTAATACCGAGAACATGCGTTCGGTAATGAACGATGCAATGGATATTCACGGCGGCAAAGCGATTTGTATGGGCCCGAGTAATTATCTGGCGCGGGCTTATGAGGGCGTTCCGGTAGGGATCACAGTCGAAGGTGCAAATATTCTCACCCGCAGCATGATTGTTTTTGGACAGGGTGCGATGCGTTGTCACCCGCACCTGGTCGAGGAAATTCAAGCCGCGTCTATTGAAGATGAAGCACAGGCACTCGAGAAATTCGATACCGCATTGCTGGGGCACATTGCCTATGCCATTAGCAGTGGCGCTCAGGCGATGTTTCATGGCCTTACCAGGGGCCGTTTCGCCCGCACTCCTGTAAAAGGACCTACGGCAAAGTACTTCCGCAGGCTGGCGCGTATGAGTGCCGGTTACTCTTTTCTGGCCGATTTTACCCTGCTGTTTCTGGGTGGCGCGTTGAAACGTAAGGAAAAATTGTCCGGGCGTTTCGCAGATGGTCTGATCTATATGTACATGGGGTCAGCGGTACTTAAGCGCTACGAAGATGACGGCAGACCCGCTGCAGACCTGCCTCTGGTAGAATGGGGGGCCAAGCATTGCATTTATCAAACACAGGTGGCACTGGATCAAATTCTACGTAATTTTCCAAATAGATGGGTAGGGCTCATTCTGCGTGGAGTAATATTCCCGCTTGGCAGACGATTTCGTACCCCGAATGATCGTCTGGGACGTGATGTTGCCAGGCTGTTACTGATTCCAGGTGAAAGTCGCGATCGTCTAACCGATGCTCTCTACATCAGTGACGATCCTCAGGACGTCACCGGGTGTCTTGAAGTGGCGATGAAATTATCGATACAGGCAGATCCGATAGAAAAAGATCTCAAGGATCGGGGAATCACCAAACCATATGGACTGGACTACTCAGAATGGCTGGCAGAGCTTGTGAAAAACGGCGATCTGACAAGCGAACAATCAGCCTTGCTGACGGCATCCAGTGCAGCCACTCACAAAGTGATTATGGTGGATGACTTCCCCGGCGATTTTCTGCAGTCAGCTGCGGTTAAGCCTGCGTCACAACACTCACCGAACCCTGGATCCCAGTCAGGATCGTCATCGGGATTCGCGAAAGTTAGTTGATAATTCAATTAATTTGCTTTTAGTGGAGGTTTTGGTGCATCGGCGTTGAAACCTGCATCACAGTCGCCATAATTAAATAGCGCCGTTGATCGGCGTGTGCGGGAGCCAACGTCAGTTGAATCAATAGTATACTGGCGTATTTTGGAATTACGGTGCAAAGCACCGTTTAGTGCGGCTATTCAGGTGTTACACATAGTGTCGAAAGTATTATTGTAGGTTATGTCAGACAAAGAGTTTATTGAAGACACCGGTACGGCGGTTGAAGTAGCGAAGCCCATCCTGAAGAAGCCACCTATGTACAAGGTGGTTATACTGAATGATGACTACACGCCCATGGAATTCGTGGTAACGGTGTTAGAAAGCTTCTTCTCTATGGATCGGGAAAAAGCAACTCAGGTCATGCTCCATGTCCACAGCCGGGGGAAGGGGGTTTGCGGGGTGTTTACTCGCGAGCTTGCGGAAACAAAAGTTGTCCATGTGAACCAGTTTTCACGTGACAACCAGCATCCGTTAATGTGTGATATGGAAGAGGCATAGCTTTGTTTAGAAAAATAATAAATAACTATATAGAGAGAATCGTGAGATGTTGAGCAAAGAACTCGAATTCACGCTAAACAATGCTTTCAAAGAAGCTCGTGAGAAACGTTATGAATTCATGACGGTCGAACATCTGTTGCTGGCTTTGCTGGATAACCCGACTGCTGCTCAGGTGTTGCGGTCCTGTGGTGGTGAGCTGGAGTCTCTGCGTGCGGAACTTGTTGAATTTATTGATGAGAACACACCGCTGCTGGAAGACTCGGATAACCGTGAAACCCAACCGACACTGGGCTTTCAGCGTGTGCTGCAACGTGCAGTGTTCCACGTCCAGTCGTCTGGCAAGAAGGAAGTCACTGGCGCTAATGTGCTGGTTGCGATCTTTGGAGAGCAGGATTCGCACACTGTTTATCTACTGAATAAACAGAATGTCACCCGTCTTGACGTTGTTAACTACATCTCCCACGGCATATCGAAAATTGCTGATGAAGACAAAGGTGAGATGGAAGACCTTGGCAGTGATGTGGGTATGGAAGAGGGTGAGGCCGAAGTGTCTCCGCTCGACAAATACGCCACTAACCTGAACGTGAAAGCCAAAGAAGGCAAAATTGATCCGCTGATTGGTCGCGAGAAAGAAATTGAACGTTCGGCGCAGATTCTCTGTCGTCGACGAAAGAACAACCCATTGCTGGTCGGTGAGGCCGGTGTTGGTAAAACGGCAATAGCCGAAGGCCTGGCGCTTAAGATTGTGGCCGGTGAAATGCCGGAAGTACTGCTTGAAAGTACCATCTATTCGCTTGATCTGGGCGCGCTGGTCGCCGGTACCAAATACCGTGGTGACTTTGAGAAACGTCTGAAAGCAGTGCTGGGTCAGTTGCAAAAAGACGATGGCGCTATCCTGTTTATTGATGAGATCCACACCATTATCGGTGCCGGTGCCGCATCTGGCGGTGTGATGGACGCTTCTAACCTGATTAAGCCGATGCTGGCTTCTGGGGAGTTGAAATGTATCGGCTCTACCACCTATCAGGAATATCGCGGTATTTTTGAGAAAGACAGGGCCCTGTCCAGGCGTTTTCAAAAGGTGGATGTGGCCGAACCGACGGTTTCGGAGACGGTAGAAATTCTTAAAGGCCTGAAAAGTAACTTTGAAACTTTCCACGATGTGAAGTACTCAAGCAACGCGCTGAAAGCAGCTGCCGAGTTGTCTGATCGTTACGTCAATGATCGATTCCTGCCCGACAAGGCGATCGATATCATTGATGAAGCAGGCGCCAGCCGTCGAATTCAATCGAACCCGAAGAAAACCATTGGCGTAAAAGAAATCGAAACCATTGTGGCTAAAATTGCCCGCATCCCGGAGAAGAGTGTTTCTTCTACGGATATGGAAAAGCTCAAAAACCTGGGTCGCGATCTGAGTATGCTGGTGTTTGGTCAGGATCCAGCCATCGACCAGCTTGCTTCTGCAATCAAGATGTCCCGATCAGGTCTCGGGCCTGAAGATCGTCCCATCGGCAGTTTCCTGTTTGCCGGTCCGACCGGTGTGGGCAAGACGGAGGTCACTAAACAGCTGGCCACGGTATTGGGCATAGAATTTCTGCGGTTTGATATGTCAGAGTATATGGAGCGTCACACGGTTTCACGACTGATCGGTGCGCCTCCGGGTTATGTTGGTTACGATCAAGGGGGTCTGCTGACAGATGCCGTCATTCAGAACCCGCATTGTGTATTGCTGCTCGACGAAATCGAGAAGGCACACCCGGACGTCTTCAACCTGCTGTTACAGGTAATGGACCACGGCACATTGACTGATAACAACGGTCGTAAGGCAGATTTCAGAAACGTGATACTGGTAATGACAACAAACGCCGGTGCGGAGTCAATCAGTCGTCCAAGTCTTGGTTTTACCACTCAGGATCATTCCTCAGATGGAATGGAGGCGATTAACAAGTTCTTTACCCCGGAATTTCGCAATCGAATTGACAGCATTATTCAATTCTCGCCGCTGGATCAAAGCATTATCCTGAATGTTGTTGACAAATTTCTGTTTGAGCTCGAAGCACAACTTAATGAGAAAAACGTGTCTATCGATATTGCAGAATCAGCGAAAGCGTGGCTTGCCGAGCATGGCTTTGATGTGAAAATGGGTGCAAGACCGATGAGCCGGGTTATCCGGGAAAATATCAAAAAGCCGTTGGCTGATGAAATCCTGTTCGGCAATTTATCGAATGGTGGCAAGGTCAGGGTGGAGCTTGACGAGTTCGGTGAATTGACGTTTGTCATTGAAAATGCAGAGGAAACTGTGTAGTTGCACAGCAAATACAAGCTGCATAAAAAAGGCACAACCTCGGTTGTGCCTTTTTTTTGGGGCCGGTAAACCGGCTGGTATGTAGCCTGCCTGTCTGGTCTACCTATCTGGCCTGCTCAATCTGGCATGGCCTGGCAATCTCTTGCCGCGCACAATACCTAACGACTTCTATAGGTAATACGGCCCTTGGTCAAATCATAAGGAGTCATCTCGACAGTGACTTTGTCACCGGTGAGGATACGGATGTAATGCTTGCGCATTTTGCCTGAGATGTGGGCAGTGACCACATGACCATTTTCCAGTTCAACGCGGAACATGGTGTTTGGCAGGGTGTCTATGACTGTCCCGTCCATCTCAATTGCTTCTTCTTTCGCCATTCAATCTCTTCTTTAGCTTTGTAAAATTAGTGTAGTTAACTGCCTCATGACAACGCTCGAAATGCGTTCTGTGCCTTTGTTAAAGGCATCTGGCGCAAATTAACTCACTTCTCATCAGGGAACATATGGCCAGGAGCGCAAAGTTTAAAGGCTTTTGCATCGCTTTTGTACAATTTATTGCAATTCTTCATCACTGGTTTCCGGTTAGCTGGCGTATTTCGGAAATTGGCAATGTACGCAAGAACCCGCCGCCTTAATGGCCTACAATGGTAAGACTACTCAGCGGAACTATTTTCTTCGAATGCATTGCCCTGACAGGCCCAAATATAAAACCACAGATCGCTTCGGCAATCTGATGGAGCTGTATGAGAAAAACTACATGCAGCTGCGTTTGCTCATTCCGGCGCTTAAGCAGGGACCGGCCACTACCGCTGTGTCTCATGTATCCGGTTGTCTCACGCTTTATATGCAAATGACAGAACAGAATCCGTATACCTCAACCTTGCGACTGACCTATCGGTTTCTCAATGCAGATGGCACCGGCGGCAGAGCATCTGTTGAACCGGATCTATACATACGGGTGTATCACGATGCCCGCTCCGCAGAGGTGCTCAGCGGATTGCTGCATGGACAGCAACACGTGCTGAGAACTACTCGCGGGTTGACTGATTCGTGGAAGCTAAATCGTTTCCTGTACAAGTGGTTGCGATACCTGCTGTTCAGAGGTCATCGCTTCGAACTATGCAGCGAGACCCGGAACTGGATCTGCGAAAAACCCGGCAATGCTGCTGTCGTCAGGAAATCTGTTTCCCTTCCATTTGATTAGATCTTTATTGGCTGGTGCACCTTTGCTTGTACTCACCTGACTTCTCATGGAGCTGCAGTATCGTATTGTCCATGTCTGCATCGGTTTTGGCGCGTGCAAACTGGCTTTCCAGAACCAGCTTTTCGCGTTTCAGCGCCAGACATTCATCGCTCTCGTAAATAGTAGCCGCTGTAGCCTCAACAGTGATGGTTGCAGGTGCCCGGTTGGTCTTCGTTGCTTTGATTGCGGGGTCATTTGCGTATCTGACAGGCTTCCACTTTGCCGGCGGAGGCTGGGTTGGCGTTGCCGGTGTAGGCGCTACGGCAATTGATGTCGCCGCGGTTTTAGCGGATGGCTCGGGAATCGGCGCTAGTGCCGGCTGTTTGGCCAGCGGCTGCAGGTCTGCACCAACTACGATGTATTTTGTGCCTTTTGGCGGCGGGTCAGGGGAGTAGGTCGGGGTACCGTTACTGCTTTCCCATTGATACAGCGCGCCGTTGTCCAGTGTCGCCTGGCACACTGCCGGTACTGATAATGTGGTCGATAGTATAAATGACGCGATTAGGGTCCGCATGAACCTTGATCCTTTGATTCGAAAGTATTTGCCAGTGGCCGGTTCGCAAGCATTCCTCGTGCCGATTATCGTCAAGTCCCACCCGGGCTCGATTTCGGCGTAAAATTGTCTCTCTGTTTATGCTGATTCACAGCGCGAAATCAAAGAGCCTCATGAACAATATAATAATGATTGCACTAGGCGGCGCATGCGGCGCGGTTCTGCGTTATGGCGTGGTCAGCGGTTCGCAACTGCTGGGGATGACATACCCTCTGGGTACATTAACCGTGAACGTGGTCGGATCCGGCCTGATAGGCGTTGTAGCGGCTTACTGGCTGCTTAGTGGCGGGGTAGCTTCGGGTGCTCAATTGTTTTTTCAAACCGGCTTG
>CAKZVB010000290.1 GCA_937922015.1 uncultured Granulosicoccaceae bacterium | reverse complement strand
GTTTATTGTTTGCATCAAGTGTCGCAAAATTTCCCTCCAGTGTAGAAAGCGCATCCTGAAGCTCACCCGCTGATGCCTTTTCAGATTCAAGTGCATCAGTCATTGACTCTATTTCCGCGGTCAGTGACGCGAGCTGCTTATCGGTCTGCTCCAGCTCAGCAGCTTTGCTCTGCTCAAGCGTAGCGACGGTCGCCTGTAGCTCGGACACTGATTGTTGCTCTTGCTGCAGCGCGTCCTGGACAGAGGTGAGCTGATCACCCAGTGCGGCAATTTTATTAATCCCGTCGTCGCGCTCCTCGGTCAGAGACAACTGCGCCACTTCAAGTGAAGCCACGACACCCTGTAACTCACTACCCCTGGCTTGTTCCTGTGATAACGCGCCTTGTATGGATTCGACCTCATCAGTCAGTGACGCAATAGTGTCGTCTGCGACCTTACTCTCAGCGGTTAATGTGTCTCTGGTTTTCTCGAGTGAGACCACCCGGGCTGCGGTATCATCACGCTCACGGGTCAGGGCGATTTCTGCTTCCTGCAGTGCGTCAACAGTTGCCTGCAGCTCAGAGACTGAAGCTCGCTCGTTTTGTAGCGCACTTTGCACCGATGCCACCTGATTGGTTAACCCCGACACCTTGTTAGCAGCCGCGTCTCTCTCATCCGATACGACAGACTGCTTCTCCTCGAGTGAAGCAACCATCGCATTGAGTTCATTAACCGACGATTTCTGCTGCTCCAGTTCAGATTGCAGCGTCGCAGCATTTTCCTTCAACTCAGAGATCTCCTTCTCGGCCATAGCGGCGTTGTCGAGGGCTGCCTGTTGAAGTTCTGCTACCTGAGTGATTGCAGCATCACGCTGTGTTTTGAGGTTATCGATCTCTGATGATAATGAGGCCTGCTTACTTCTGGTTTCGGCCAGAGTGTTACTGCGTTCGGCTTGCAACGTCGAAAGCGCTTCGCTGTGTGCCGCAACGGTCTGTTTAAGCTGTTTGTTGACCGCCGTCAGCGACGCATCCCTCTGAGCCAGCGCTGTATCCGCTTCTGTGACTTTACCTTGCGTTATCTGCAGCTGGGCGTTCAGCGTCTCTATTTTCTGCTCCAGTGCATCAGCCTTTGCCTGTGCGGCATCGTTTGCCTCCTGAAGAGACCCCACTTGCTGGTCCAGTTCGGTGACCCTGGCGCTAAGCGTTGATACCTCACCATCACGCAGCGACAGTGTATTAGCCGCATCATCCTGCATGCTTAACATTGATGCTAACTGGTCTTGCAGATCAGTAGCGCTCGCAGCCAGACGATTGACTTCGCTCTGGCGGCCGGCTTTTTCGTCAGCGATTTCCTGAGTCGCGTTTGCTAACTGTTGCTCCAGCGTGGCACGCTCGGCGTTGACCCCATCAAGCTGACCTTCAAGCTCTGCGATACGCGGCAGTGTGGAATCTACTTGCTCCTGCAACTCTGTGCGGCTGGCAGTAAGTTGTTCAACAGCGGCTTGCTCCCGGGCCAGAGCCTGATCTGACTGCGCGAGTGTTTCTTCCAGCGCACTGCGGGCCTCAGTGACACTACCAAGCTCTGACTCAAGATCTGCCAGCCTGGCGGCATTGGCATCAAGTTGATTTTGCAGATCAGTATTGGCCGTTACTAAATCGATGTTTCGTGACGCGGCATCATCACTACCCGCGGTGATTTCATCGATTGTGGCCTTCAGGGATTCAATTTCAGCAAGCTGCTCTGAACTTGATTGGGCAGATGCCAACGCGGCATCAAGCTCTGACTGCAGGCGCTGGCTGTCTTTTAACGCCCCATCACGCTCACCAACCACTGTATCAAGTTCGGCCTGCAAGCTGCCAGCGGTACCCTGTAACTGATCGCGTTCACCAACGGCCGCCGCAAGTAGACTTTGCAATTGTGCTGTGTCCGCCGGTACGTCACTAACAGCCTGAGGCTCCGGAGACTGCGCTTTAGCCGCCGCCAGCTCAGAGTTCGCCCCTTCCAACTCGCCCTGCAGCCTCGCTATCTCATCCCTGGCAGTATCGAGCTCGGAGGTCAGACTTTCCGCTGTGGCGGTGAGTTGCTCTGTTTCTGCTTTGGCTGCATCCACATCGCCCTGCAGCGAAGTCGCGGTTTTTGAAGCGACCTGTGATTGATCGCGCAGGCTCTGCAGCTCTTGTTTCAAGCCGGAATTTTCTTCCGCGACCACACGACCTTGCTCGGTATCGCTGCAGTATTTAACGGTACCCAGTAACAATGCGCCAAGTAAAAGTAATGGCAGAGCCATGCGGGTCATCCATGATGCATCAGACTCAGCTACCGCGGCTGTAGCCGGCGCCACCGCTGTGCGCGGGGCTGGCGGTACAGCAGACCGGACGGACGGGCTTTGAACGACGGGATCAATATATTCGGGATGGTAGGTCGCACTCTTTAATTCCCGTTTAATTTCGAAAAGCTGTGCCACACCGGTAGGGTTATCAACGCAGTCGCTGTGAATAAACTGGTATTTTAATGTGCCCAGTACGCCGGGCGTTACATAAGCCAGAACACTCGCGGCTTCACTCTCCGGTAACCCTGAGCTGGCACTAAGCTGCTGGATCATAAGATCCTTATTTTTCAGACCGACGATCTCCCCCAGCACATTACCGCCTTCAGACAGAACATCATTCAGGTCACGGTTGTGGAGCAGAGCAGCGGGGTCATTGACAATATTTTCTTCGCTGCGGCAAATGGCTTCGTACAGGATTTCGCGCCCGCGCGCATCATTTGAGGCCGCAGAAAAGCTATCCAGCACGCTGTCAACCGAACTTTTAACAGCTGATCCGAGCTGCCGTGTTTCACGCCCGAGTAACTCACCTACGATAGGATTCGCAGGTCGGCCGAACTGATCATGCACTAAATCTATTAAATTATTGTTCATATCATTGTTCAACGAATCTCGCCGATTTCCCCTCTGTTGAGACTTACTACATAATAAAAGCTTTCATCAGACTTTTACTCAACAGTAAGGTAAATCGATGTGAATTTGGTAAAAATTTTCGCTAAATTTTTCATCCCGGATCCAGGATAATCTCAAACAACGCATTGATGGCAGTAAAATGACATGAAAAGACCCGAAGGCGTTAAGAATCTGAAAGTACTACCCTGATTATTCAAGAGGCGACTCTCATATCTTTATTTATAGCGTTAGCAGTAAATTTATGATTCACCCTGCAAAGACAAGCTATCTATTCGGCACCAGATCTTTACCGTGCTAACACTTATTCACGGCTTCCGCTATCCGTATCGAACACTGTAATCGACGCGATGATTGACAGGCTGACAACTTCGGCAAGGACTTACATATGTGCCTCCTGCATAAGCCCGACATCGTCAATCGGTAAGTTCACAGCAGTAGCACAAGGCCCGAAAGCTCAAAACAGTTTCGATAACTTTTTTTGTCTTTTGAGAAAAGAGACACCCGTTACCGCACCCCGATAACCGCTGAAACAGGATCGATCACAAGGCCCGACAGACAGCAGAGTTTTTACACCCACACGCCAAATAGACACTGCAAGCCACCAAAAACCGCGTCATACAGATTGCAGTTCAAGCGTGTTGTTTTCTTATTTTCGTTCGTATCCGGACTGTTTTCAGCTACCATAGAAGCACTCGCCTGCAAGCAGCCTATCCGGATGATTTTTTAAAGCAAGCCTGTGTATAACCGCCCCCGGTTACCGTCCGTGGCAAGTTTTTGCGTGTGGTCTATCCCCCGCACTCTAAACTATCCATACCCATCGCTCACCATTCCCGCCAATTGATCAAAAGCAGGATCTGTGTTTTATGACAAATACCAACGACACGCGGGCCAGGCGCAATGTTGCAGTGCTGGTGGCGGCACAAGCGTTCCTGGGCGCTCAAATGCCGATGGTATTTGTCGTTGGCGGACTCGCCGGAGGCATGCTGGCAGGCAATCCCTGTTTTGCCACGCTGCCAATTTCACTGGTTGTTTTCGGATCGATGACCACCGCCCCCTGGATCTCACCACTGATGCAGAACAAGGGGCGTAAAACCGGCTTTTGCATTGGCGCGATTGGCGGCGCGATCGGGGCTGCTATTTCAGCCTATGCGTTGCTGACAAGTTCTTTCGCTCTGCTACTCGTCGGATCATATTTCACCGGCATCTACATGTCTGCTCAGGGGTTTTATCGCTTCGCCGCCGCTGACTCGGCAACTGATGCGTTCCGGCCGAAGGCTATCTCTTATGTGATGGCAGGCGGACTGTTGTCGGCGATCTTCGGTCCACAGTTAAACAAACTGGTCTACGATGTCTCTTCCATTCCCGTGATCGGACAATGGGTCCCGCCAGTTCCTTTTATCGGTACCTATCTGGCCATCATCGCCATTAATCTGCTGGGCATGTTTCTGTTTCTGTTACTGGACCTGCCAAAGGAAGAAGACAGCAAACATATATCTGCTGCCCCGGCCGTCAGCCGATCCAGGCTCGAGCTGTTGCAAAACCCCACCATCGTCGTAGCAATTATCTGTGCCATGGTTTCCTACGCGCTGATGAATCTGGTAATGACATCAACGCCACTGGCCGTGATCGGTTGCGGTTTCACCAACAACAATGCCAACGACATTGTCTCCGCACACGTGTTAGCCATGTTCATCCCTTCCTTTTTTACCGGACACCTTATTGTGCGTTTCGGTGCACCTCGAGTGATAACAGCGGGGCTTACAATTCTGGGACTCGCGGGGGTCGTCGCTCTGATGGGCGTAACACTGTCGAACTTCTTTATCGCGCTTGTGCTTCTGGGTGTGGGCTGGAACTTCGGTTTCATTGGAGCCACCACCCTGCTGACCAGTACGCACGCACCGCACGAACGCGGACGGGCGCAAGGACTGAACGACACGATCGTATTCGGCTGCGTTACTCTGGCAAGCCTCGCATCGGGAGGCCTGATGAACTGCTCAGGGGGAACACCGGTTAATGGATGGAACTCGGTTAATCTGGCCATGGTGCCATTTTTGTTACTCGCCGGCGGCGCACTGCTCTGGCTATCGATGCAGCGCCGAAAAGCCTGAGTTTTTAATCAACGCCGTCTTGTATAAACCGCGCAAAGGCCACCGTCAGGGTTAATCGATGTACCGGCATAAGCGGCAATAGTGCAAAACAACAATCAAAGCTGGTTCTTCCACCAGCGATTCCACATGGCAATATCATATCCATACGACTTCCCGGTTACGGCAGACAGTGCCCCGATAACATCCGCCTTCACCCACAGCGGATCTGAACTCCGGTTTAAACGGGATATCAATGCCTTTAATGTCTGCGGGTCGTTTTGATTTAACCATCCCGTCGCAGCAATTGCCGCCACCGATGGTTCGAACTGCTTACCGCTGCCTGTACTATCGAGTTTGTCTTGTGCAACAATCAACGCCGGATCAACACGTCCATAGCCGTTGATAGCAAGTGTTGTCAACAGATACCAACGAATCAGTTTTACCTTTGGCACCGGGTCTCTGGTAAACATAGGGATTAGCGTTGAATCAAACTCAACGCCTAACAACCGCGTGATCGCCTGGCCGAATTCAGGCTTCTCTGCCTGCGGATGGTTGGCGAGAGATCGGCGTAGAATGCGTGCATAATTCTCTGTACTCGCAGGGTCGCGAAGCAGCGCATGTAATTCATCGTACAGCATCTCTGTTAGCTTGTTATCGCTTGTCAACGACACAGGGCTGGCAAAATACGTCTTGGTATCAGCGTTGGCTACAGCCTCTGCACCGTCTATTTCATAGCGCCACAGACCACCTCCGCTGTGATGATAGGTACCAATATAGAGCGCATTAGCGTAGCTTGTGATAGAGATCGGTGGATGTTTAATAGTCGCGACTGACTCAAATGCACCGTCGTCGGTATATAGCCACAATCGTCCACGCGCATTGTTTTCGTCTGAGGACCGGGTAAGCAGCCACAGGTTTTCACCATTCGAATGCAATGCCGCCGGCCTGTGTCCCTGCTCAATCGTCAGACTGCTGGTGCTACTGCCATCAAACTCCAGTAACTGTCGACTACCCCCGGTATCAGCGAATGCAAACAACTTGTCCCTGTGTACCGTTAGTGAATCAACTCGATCACTCGATGGCCAGTCTTGCAGTGCCGATGTACCGTCTGAATCAATACGGAATAGCTTCGGTTCAACCTTGCCATTAGCAGAGGCTGCAACAAAGCATTCGCCGTTGTATTCAGTGACATTGACCAGGCGGCTAAAAGGCGCTGCACCGGATGGATAGTCGTACTGCAACTGCCAGTCTTTTTTGCCGGTCTGTCTGTGCAGCTGACCGGTCCATGATCCGGTTACCGCCACCAGTTGGTTGTCGCAAACATTCATCGCATGCACATGCATCACGCTGCCGGACTGCATAGAGTTCCATTGCCACACACGTCCGTCAGTTACCGCAAACTCTCCCGCTCCGGCACTTCGGCGCGGGTCTTCGAACGGCCAGTAAAGCAGCCCCTGGTAGACGACCGGGTTACCGGCATCCTGTGAAAACAAGCTGCGCTCGTAACTCAGCCTGCCGGCAGACGGAGCATAGCTATAGACATCTGCTACATTGGTGTCTTTATAGGGTTGGCTGTTTACTAACCAGACTCTCTGATCGTAAGTGATTAGCTGCGACACGCCGGGCCACGAGGGGAAATGTGCAACTCGGTGGGGTTCGTCTGCAAAGACAATCACAGGTAGCAGCTGAAACAGTAGAAACAGCCCACCCGCGAGTCTGCTTGTCTTATTAGAGCAAGGACAGCTTAGCGCCTTGTTCTGACGGCCGGTTACGAAGTGATTCAGTTTGCAACAGATCATTGTTATTACCGACGGTTTGACAAGGCTCTATGACCGCACTTATTGTGAATGGTTCCCGGTTCCGGCGGGCAGAATCTGTCTGTTCGAGTGGTTTCCATGGTTGAATATCTGCATGACCCGCATCATGGACTGAGTTATATCTTTGCTCAAAAAGTGTCACTATAAGAACAATCCACATCCTAAAGGAAGCGCTGTATCTTCATGAACTATGTCCCCTTGCCGAATAAACAGCGTTATTTTGAACAAGTCTGGACGCTGGTACGTCAGATCCCCTGTGGCAAGGTAGCCACCTACGGACAAATCACAAAAATACTGCCGCAACCGGATGGTGTCAGCGCCGATGTCTATCAGACTTCCGCTTCGCGCTGGGTGGGTTCGGCGATGGCCGCGTGTCCCGACGACGTGCCGTGGCAGCGCGTTGTCAATTCACAGGGAAAATTAAGCCATCCCGAGGCGGACAAGCAAAAACTTCTACTGCAGGAAGAAGGCGTGATTTTTTCGAACGACAAGCTCGATTTACAAGACTACCAATGGCTTGTATCAGAGCAAGGTGATAAACCTGAGCAGGGCCGGTTGTTTTAGATAAACACAATGCCTCGATACAGGCACAATAACGCACACGCTATAAGTCAAGACAGGAACTTAAGATGGATAGATTGAAGATTCTACGCGCCAAAATGGCCGAGGAAGACGTAGACCTGATTACCCTCGGACCCGGTGCACATCTGGCCTGGCTGACCGACGTCCGCCCCCACGCGGATGAACGTGCACTGTTATTTTGTATCACCGCAAAAGATGCCGCCTTCCTGATGCCATCACTCGAAGTCGAAAGCGCGCGTCGTCAAACCGATCTGCCGTTCTTTGAATGGTCCGACGCCGATGGCCCGGACGCTGCACTCGAGACCATGCTGGAAAGCATCGACATGCAAGGTGCGCGATCTATCGTAATCGACGAAACCATGCGTGCCGATCACGCAAGTCTTATCCAGGATCGTTTGATGAACGCAAAGCGGCAATTCTGCGAAACAACACTAAGCGCCCTGCGCGCCCGCAAAGATGCAAACGAATACGCAACGCTTAAACACAACGCGCAGATCGCAGATCGGGCGATGCAATCGGCATGGGACGCCATGCGTCCGGGTATGACCGAAAGCGATGTTGCTGCCATCGTTCGTGAAAGCTTCAAAGACGCAGGAGCAGTCCCCCTGTTCACCATTGTCGGTGCCGGTGGCAACGGCGCTTTACCGCATCATCACACAGGTGACACAATCCTTAAAGAAGGTGACGCGGTAGTGATGGATATTGGCGCGGGGCGCGATGGATTCAGCTCAGACATTACCCGCATGGCTGTCCTTGGTTCTCCGCCGGAAGGATACGAAGAGGTCCACAAGATTGTCGAGGCCGCCGTGCAGGCGGCGATGGCTGTGGCCAGACCAGGCGTGCGTGCTCATGTACTGGACTACGCCGCCCGCAGCGTCATCACGGATGCCGGGTATGGTGAGTACTTCATGCACCGTCTCGGTCACGGCATGGGCGTCGAAGTACACGAACCACCATACATCAGCGCGTCGTCTCAGGTAATACTGGACGAGAACATGGTCTTTTCGATTGAACCGGGTATCTACCTGCCAGACCGCTTCGGCCTGCGGCTTGAAGACATTGTGATTTTGCGGGCAGATGGTCCGGAGATCTTGTCTGATCTGTCGCGGGAATTACGGGTTATTGGGTGAGTTGCTTTGGTGTCCAGCACTAGCAGCTAGTTAGGCGTGCCCTCCATGGCGTTTTTTCGAAGCCAGTCTCTGGCTGTACGAGTCACTTTTCACGGCAGAAAAGTTAACCAAAATTCCTATTTTTATAGGCCACTGCTGCCTTGCCCTGCGGGTGCCTGCGGCATTTCTCAAACCCATGCACCGTTGGACCGCGCCATCCATGCTTTTCCTATACCAGTCCTGATAATTGTTTTTTGCCGGAGACATTTCAAGCTCTTCACGGAGCGGCTAGCTAGTAGGACAGACCCGCGCCTCCCCGGTCCAACGCATAAGCCAGCGCAGCGGTCGAGGAAAGCAATACTGCAACTGAGGTTTTGACAGCGCTGAACTTTTTGACCAGTACCGACTGGATATCATCCAGCGCAATTTCCCGGTATTCGCCATCAGCGCCCCGCCCTGTCAGCGCCAGCTCGGAAACCTGCTCGACAATCAGCGGCTCGGTCGCGCCCGATTGCTCGGTGATAATGACCTTTTCGCCAGTCTTTATGCCTGCCCCGGACACCTGATTCGGAGCCAGTAAAGTCGTTGTTGTACACCCGCACAAAACACACATAAAAAACAGTAATGCAGAAATTTTCGCCTTTACAAAACCCATAAAAATACCCCCGTGGTTCAAATCAAAAGGTTGTCAGTCCTGTTAGCTCCCGGGTGAACAGCTGCCTCCCGCCGGCAATACATTCTTCCACCCAATCATACTTAACTCAATTCAACAGCAAAATACAAGCACTGCCATTAACAGTTCGTTGCGGTACGGGGTTGACTTCAACCGCGAGCCTTTACTATGCCAGCGCTTTTTTATGCCGCTATGATTATTTCTCGCTTACTCGCTCCGACTCCGCATGGGTTTGCGATCAGGGCGGACGCTGTCATGGTGCGACTTCATTTTTGTTTTACTATACCTGACTCGATTGCGTCGGGTTTCCACAAGATGCAATAGTTATCTGCTCTCCGTTCCTGACCTCGAATTCAAGTGACCCTATGGCCAAGACAAAAACACACAAATGGACATTCCGCGCGCGCTTTCGCCGGAAGGCTTTCGGCTGGCAATCACCGCCTGCTATTAAACGCATCAGAGAGGCCGTGTCGGAGATTAAAAAGATCAACCGCTCGGATCCTGAGCTTGCCGCGGAGGGGGCTGTGCTGTTTATCGAGAAGCTATCACCCGCGATCGAACAGGTAGACAGCTCCTCCGGGGCTATCGGCAGTGCGGTGTTCAAGGCAGTCGAGGAACTGGCGAACATCATCGCGCGGGCGCCAGCTGAGCCACAAACGCGCCAGCAATGGCTTGAACGTCTGTTCGAGGCGAGCGCTGCCGATCAGATACCCTACATAGAGAACCTGCCTGAACACTGGGGAGCACTATGCGCAAGCCCTGAGCTCGCGTCCCGGTGGGCGGATGAACTTATCAGCGCGACCCGCATGGCGCTATCGCCAGACAAAAGCCTGCGAGGGCACTTTCACGGCACCTCGGCATGCCTCAGTTCGCTCTATACTGCCGCCCGCTATGACGAATTGATTGAGCTGCTGAAAGATACAACCTTCTGGAGTTACAAACGATGGGCGGCGATAGCTCTGGCAGCACAAGGCAAAAAGGCAGAGGCGATTAACCTTGCCGAGAGCAGCCGAAGCTCGTGGGCCAGCGATCTCGATATAGACCAGCTCTGCGAGCAGTGGCTGATCTCATCCGGAATGCTCGATGAGGCATACCAGCGCTATGGACTGGCAGCAAACCACGCCGGCACCTATACCGCCTGGTTTCGCAAGGTTGCCAAAAAATATCCTGATAAAAAGCCGTCAGACATCCTGCACGACCTCGTGGCCCATACACCGGGTGAGGAAGGCAAGTGGTTCGCCGCGGCCAAGGATGCAAAAATGTTCGACGAAGCGATTGTGCTTGCTAATCGCACACCCTGCTCACCGCAAACGCTAACGCGCGCTGCTCGCGATTTTCAAGAGAAAAAGCCGCAGTTCGCCGTCGCCGCAGGGTTGGCAGCGCTGCGCTGGTTGATTGAGGGCTACGGCTACGACATCACCTCGGTTGACGTGATGAACGCCTACTCACATACGATGAGTGCCGCCGAACACGACAACTGCGTCGAACAAACAAAGACCCACCTGCGCGAATTGCTCACCGCTGATTTGCCTGGTCAGGCTTTTGTCAAACAGTTGATCGGTCGCCAATTGGGCCTTGCTTGATTGCCCTCCTGCCACAGCGGTTGGCTGTGATGACAGGTTAGCTGTGGTAACCCGAAGCGTTAGTGTGTGACTATCTACCAACCTCGCTCACGCGTCGGGTTACCACCACTTAGAGACGCCTGTCCCAATAATTGCTTTTCGTCAGTGTCGCGACGAAGGTTTTAGAGCTCCTGTTTGCAATGGTATCCGCAGCATCGTATGATTTTGAATTCGATGGACAGATATCGGTGCGTTATTACCAGCGGTATAAATTAGGAGCGTAGTTCTGTGAACCCACCTATCACTTTTGCACCGGTTTTAAAGCTGTATCGGGTAATATTTTTTGCATGCCTGATGCTCGGCATAAGCAGCCAGGCGTTATCCATGCCAGCAGCGTCGACACCGATCTCACCTGCAGGCAGCACCACAGATACTACACCGACATACACCTTCTCCGAAGTGACCGCCTCCACCTGGTACAAGTTATATGTGCAAGACAGTAGCGGTGTCAAAGTAGATCAGTGGTACCAGACAGCATCAGCAAATTGCGGTGGCGGAACTTGTTCCGTAACCCCGACAGTTGCTGTCAATGGGACAGTAAACTGGTGGGTGCGCACCTGGAACAGCCAGGGATATGGACCATGGAGCTCCAGTGAGTCATTCACTCTGGGTGCCCCGCCTGCTGCGACACTGATTGGCCCCGCTGACGATGTCAGCGACAATACTCCGACCTATAGCTGGAATGCAGTATCCAGTTCATCCTGGTATCGGTTACGGGTTCAGGATGGTACCGGCACCAGGATACAACAATGGTATACAGCGGCCCAGGCTGGCTGCGCTGCCGGCACTGGCATATGCATGGTGACACCCACGGTACAACTTGCCAATGGCGCCAACACCTTTTGGGTGCAGACCTGGAATAGCATAGGTATTGGCCCCTGGAGTAATAGCATGCTGTTTAACGTGCTTCCCGCTACCACAGGGCACAGCTGGGTTGCCCGGCACGGACTGACAGCTTCTCAGTATCAAAGCGAATTAGCTACTCACAATGCTAACGGGCTACGTCTTACCTATGTTAGTGGCCACGAACTAAACGGGCAGCCCCGATACAATGCAATATGGAAAATCCAACAAGGGCCACAATGGGAACAATTCAGCAACCTGAATGGCAATCAATATCAAGCTTACGTTGAACTCAAAGTTGAAGACGGCTATCTACCAAAGATCGTAAACAGTTACGAAGTCGGGGGCCAACTTTATTACACCGGCATATTCGAAGAAAATACTGGCGCAGTGGGATGGCAGGCACGCCATGGTTTAACGGCATCCGAATATCAAGCTGAATTTGACTACTGGAGCAATCAGGGATATCGCTTAGTACATGTCAGTGGATCAGCGCTGGGCAATACCGCCTATTACACCGCGATCTGGACAGATGAGTCAGGGCCCAACATCTGGGCGAGCCATGGAATCACGCAAAGCACGTTAGAGTCAGTAATTGATATCAGATCAAATGCCGGTTATCAATTGGTTCAGCTTAACGGTTACTACATCGGCAATTCTGTCAGATACGCGGCAATTTGGCACCAAACCAGTAACAAGCGTCATACACAAGTTTACGGATTGAATTCCGCCGACTATCAAAATTCGTTCGACAATCTTCTAAACCAGGGTTATGAGCCGGAAACTGTTAGCGGGTACAGTCCGGGTGCAAACCCGCTTTACGCGTATGTGGGGATAAATCACATATGGTCGACAACAGATTTAGACACTATCGACAATACTGTTAACGCCGCGATGAGTAGTGTCGGGGTTGATGGTTTATCGATTGCAATTACTAAAGATGAACGGCTTGTATGGGCAAAAGGCTATGGTCTTGCAAATCAGAACACCGGGGAAGCAGTAAGTACCAACCACGTATTCCGTCAGGCCAGTGTATCAAAACCCATTACCTCAGCCGCTATTATGAAGTTGGTACAGGACAATATGCTGAGTCTTGATGATCGGGTGTTTGGCAATAATTCTATCTTTGGTTCCCGTTTCGGTAATCCGGCTGACTACACCGCTAACGTCACCGCCATCACCGTGCGCCACTTATTAGAGCACTCCGCCGGTGGATGGACAAACAACAGTTCTGATCCGATGTTTCAAAACCAGTCGTGGAATCACGATCAATTAATATCATGGGTAATTTCGAATTCAGCCTATCCGCTAGTGACCCCTGGCACCACAATGATCTACTCCAACTTTGGTTACTGCGTACTGGGGAGAGTCATCGAACAAGTCACCGGACAATCCTATGAAGACTATGTATGGTCTGCGCTGCTTGCTCCTGCGGGGGTGGAAACCATGGGAATCGGCGGTTCCACCTTATCCGAACTACGAGCTGATGAAGTTCGTTACTACTCAGATTTCAGTCCCTATCTAAACAATATTTCTCGCATGGACTCACATGGTGGATGGATTGCCAGACCAATTGATCTACTGCGATTGCTGGTACACATAGACGGTTTTTCTAACAAACAAGATCTTCTTAGCACCGCAACAATCCAATCTATGACAACTCGTGATTCACAACCTGCTAACAGCAACTACGCAAAAGGCTGGGCCGTCAATTCGTCTAACCACTGGTGGCACCAGGGCCTTTTAACCGGAACGGTCTCGGAACTGGCACGCTTGAGCAATGGTTTTAACGTCTCATTGGTGGTAAACGATAACTACAGAGATCCAGCTCAAACCAACATAGACCTTGACGGACTAATGTGGAGCCTAATACAAAATGTGAATACATGGCCAGACTACGATCTATTCTAGCGCGGTCTTAGGCGAAGTATATTGCCGGTTCAAATAATCGAACCGGCTACCGATGGAACTGTGACTGACAGTCATTTCGCCGCTGAGTGCACAGCATTGCTCATAGCCATTGCACTGACCGGTATCACACCAGCAACCCTACGAACTAAAAAGTCACCTCAATTTCATTTAGCGTGAAAGTCCCCGCGCCCCGGTTCCTCAACACGAAAACGCATTGGATAATGCCGATCGGGGCTACCGCTCCTGCAACTCACTGAAAGTTGTAACCAGAAATATCAAAGATCTTGTGTGATCCGGGTCAGCACCATGAGTTGTGGCGGACCGGCCTACAACCCACCAGAGCGACTCACCATGAATAACAAAAAAATCACTTGTCAACTACGACCTACCTTTGCCGTTCAAGTATAGATTTTTCATCCAGTCCACAGATTAACGGTCGT
>CAKZVB010000289.1 GCA_937922015.1 uncultured Granulosicoccaceae bacterium | reverse complement strand
GTTATGATTGGTGCGGTGCCCTATGTGCTGGTGATGCTGCTTATGGTGGCGGTATTGATTGCATTTCCGGATATTGCGCTGTATTTACCGGGTCTGCTGGACAAATAGTCTTCATAAGGCCGGGAGAGAAATATTATGTCTTTAGAGTTTCTGATTACTTCGCTTGTCGTTGTGCTGCTACCGGGAACGGGCGTGATATATACCCTGGCAATTGGATTGGGGCGAGGTTTTAGACCAAGTGTAGCTGCAGCGTTAGGCTGTACGTTTGGAATATTCCCGGCAGCTGGTGCAAGCATCGTAGGGCTAGCGGCAATGTTGCATACAAGTGCCCTGGCGTTCCAGGCAATCAAAATGCTGGGTGTGTTGTACCTGTTTTATATGGCCTGGAGCATATTCAAGGATCGGGGGATGTTGGATGTTTCTGAAAACAAAGATAGCTCCGGACTTGTTCAAATTGCTGTAACCGGAACATTATTAAACGTATTGAATCCAAAGTTATCACTTTTCTTCCTCGCTTTTTTGCCACAGTTTGTATCATCCGATACCCCAAGCCCGACAGCAGATCTGGTTGGCTTGGCAGCAGTGTTCATGGCAATGACTTTTATTGTTTTCGTTTGCTATGGCGCGTTCGCTGCTATGGCGCGAGACTATGTAATCAGAAGCCCGTCAGTGATGCAGTGGATCAGGAGATGCTTCGCAGGAACGTTTCTGTTTCTTGGCTTGAAACTCGCGTATTCCGAGTGATTAACAGCTGTAACCAGGAGCAGTTCCTGGTTTCTTTTAAATCTGATGTTCCTCTGTATGGTTACTTGAGTTGCCTGTGTGTTTGCGTTGTTCGGGGTAGAATGTCCATAATGTATGTAATCCTGCCTTTGTCTGGAAACAAGCTACACCATGTCCTTTTCAATCACACTTGATCATGCGAGTGCTATCTCTCGCTATACTAAAATTGCACACAGACTTCCCGCTGCTCCGCCACAACCACGTAGTACTCGACGGGTTAATAATCTCGGTGATCTGGTTGATGAGTTCGATGTGTTTGTACTTGATGGATTCGGTGTATTGAATGTTGGTGCAGAGCTTATACCCGGTGCAGTTGAGCAGGTGATTGCGCTGCAAAATGCGGGCAAGTCCATCAAGGTGTTAACGAACGGCGCAACAATGCCGGTAGAGAAGACAGTTGCCAAATATCAGAACTGGGGTTTGCCACTGCAATTGGACGATGTCGTATCAAGCCGTGACGCGCTGTCACAAGCGTTGGGTGAATATAGTGCCGATACAAAGTGGGGTGTGGCAGCTTCAGGTGCAAGTGAAATTGAACAGCTGGCAGTACAGTCAAAGATGCTGGAAGATGACCGTGAGGCTTATCGGCAAGTCGACGGGTTTATCTTACTTAGCACATCTGAATGGTCGGATAGCCGGCAGGCATTGCTGCATAGCGCATTGGCCGACAACCCGCGCCCGGTACTGGTCGGGAATCCCGATTTAGTAGCGCCACACCCGGGTGGTATGTCACTGGAGCCGGGCTATTTTGCACACCACCTTGCAGATGCCGGTGTCTGTGTACCGGTTTTTTTTGGTAAGCCCTTCAGTAACGCGTTTGAGATTGTGGCGCAAAAAATATCCGGTGTACCTGCTCATCGTGTGGCGATGGTCGGTGACACGCTGCACACCGACATTCTGGGAGGAGCCGGGTTTGGCTGGAGAACTGTGCTGATTAAAAATCACGGTTTGATGAAAGGCGCTGATGACGAGAAGATTTTTCTATCTACCGGTATCAGGCCGGACTTTGTAGCAGCAACCACATAGTAAGAAGCCTTAGTGACTCCTCGTTGTGTTTACGCCATCAGCATGGTTGCCAACGGCAATGACTATATATTGCCTCAAATATCACTGATTGAACTCTGCCCTGTCATTGCTCGATAGTCTCTTCGCTTGCAATCATGTTGATAACATATTCAATGCCTTCAAGCTGCGCGATTTGATCTTCGACCAACTTTGCTTCGGCATCCGATTCTGTGACACCAAAGATTGTTGCAATGCCATCGTATACAGTGACCTTGAGATCCGGGCTGCTGAGCGCGACAATTTCGTGAGCCGACTCGTTGGTGAGATCCAGGGTGCCGGCTGATACGTTACTGACGGTCAGTGCGCCTGAGAAGCCCAGTGCCAGTGCTGCTTTGATTTTTGAAATATCCATTTTTTCAACCCCGTAGTATGTTTATGTTCTTGTGTTAACAGTAGGATTGCTGATCGGTGAAAAAGTTCCTGACAGCGATTTTCTCACCGGTTCCTCCTGTCGTCCCATTAGTATAAGTAGGGGCGGTTTGTATCAAATTCAACGAGATGCCTGATCTTGTGTTGCCAGCAGACAAATTCATCGAACAAAGGGACTATAGACCGGCAGGAGGTACGGGCGGTATTAAGTTAGTGTTGTCGGAAGGCTGCCATGCAGACGCTTCTCGCCGGCGGACGATCGGAGTGGCGCGGACTGAGCCATCTCCTCGCTATGATTTGTCGTGAATTCTTTTCGTAAACTTGCAGAACTATTGTTACCCGGAACTCTGTCGGTTAATACCCTTTGCATTCAGATCAGCAAAACCGGCTGAGAAAAATCAGATTTATCTTTTCGCAGTTCAGGCAGTCAGTTTAGAGCAATGACCAGTTCTGCTGTAACAGGCGTATTAATTCAGTGGTGGTTTGCACACGCGCATCTCTATCTTTTTTCAGGCAGTTCATCACCGTCTGTTCCAGAAGTGGCGGTACATTATTTGTCAGCTCTGACGGCTTTGGAGGCTCGTCGTTCAAAGTGCTGTCGATGACCTGATCAATTCGATCGCCCTGTGCCGGTGTGCGGCCTGTGACCGCTTCGTATAACACTATCCCCAGGCTATAGATATCTGTGCGGGAGTCGATGTCAGGATCGCGTTCAATTTGTTCCGGTGACATATAAAACAACGTACCCTGCAATTTCTGATGACCGGTCATAGACGGGTCCTCTGAATGATGGCTTGGTACTTCTGTTTCTATCGATGATTCCTGCCCTTGTTTATTCCAAACCTTTGCCAGGCCCCAGTCCAGCAGCAGGACTTCACCGTAGGGGCCGACCAGAATATTTTCGGGCTTTACATCGCGGTGAATCACGCCGTGCGAGTGGGCGCAGCCCAGGGCATGGGCTACCTGCACGATGATGTCGACTAACTGGCCAAGATCATAGCGTTCTCTGTAGTCGAATATTTCACGCAATGTGTAGCCGTGCACCAGCTTCATGGTGAAATAGTAGTGACCTTTTTTATTGCGCCCCAGTTCATAGGTCGGCACGGTGTTGGGGTGTTGCAGGGTAGCGGCGACTCGTGCTTCGCGCAGCAGGCGTTTTTGCTCAATCACATCATCTGCGAACTCAGGAAGTAAGGATTTGTAGCAGATAACACGATTCAGGTGCATGTCTTTGCATGACTGAATCAGTGACTTGCCGCCTTTGGCAATCGTTTTGAAATACGCGTAGCGAAAATTCGCATCGATCTTGCTGGCGAGATCCTTATCTGTGTGTTCGGTAAACAGGGTTGAATTATCAGGCAGCTTGAACTTGGGATATTCGCTCATATCAAATACTCGCCCTTTGGCTCTTTGCGACTGTAAGTGTAGCCCGTTGTTGCCGGGGTTGTCGTAATGTTTCGGTGCGCGGTTAAAAGCTGGCTGGTGACTATGGTAACAGGATTGTTGATTAATCGTGCATGACGCAGGTGTGGAGTTTCTGCAATAAAGTGAATGTAGCTCTGATTGAGACTGCTTGACTAAAACCGCTGCCGGAATAAAAAATCCCCGCACATGGCGGGGATTATTATCTACAACAGCGCCTGGATAAACCAGTGGTTATCTGCTTGCTTTAAGCATTACTACTTGAGCGCTTGTGTTGTTGTTTTGATGATCGCGGCTGCCACCTTGTAAGGATCGGCGTTAGACGCAGGACGACGATCTTCAAGGCGACCTTTCCAGCCGTCTTCTACTGTGGTAACCGGAATCCGGATTGACGCACCGCGGTCTGATACACCGTAACTGAACTGGTCAATAGATTGCGTTTCGTGCGCGCCGGTCAGACGCTGGTCGTTGTCAGCACCGTAGACGCTGATGTGACGGTCAATGTGCTTGGCGAATTCTTCACAGATCTTGGTGAAGACGTCTTCGCTTCCGGAATCACGCATTGCACTGTTTGAAAAGTTGGCGTGCATGCCGGAACCGTTCCAGTCGGTGTCGCCCAGTGGCTTTGGATGCAGTTCAACGGATACACCGTATTTCTCTGCGCAGCGCTCCATCAGGTAGCGACCCAGCCAGATTTCATCACCGGCACGTTTGGCACCTTTTGCGAAGATCTGGTATTCCCACTGACCGGCGGCAACTTCGGCGTTGATGCCTTCAACGTTCAGGCCGGCTTCCAGACAGATGTCCAGGTGCTCTTCGATGATTTCCCGGCCATAGGCGTTTTTGCCACCCACTGAACAGTAGTAAGGGCCTTGTGGTGGTGGGAAACCGTTTGCCGGAAAGCCCAGTGGCCGGTCGGTGTCTGTGTTGATCAGGAAGAATTCCTGTTCGAAACCGAACCAGAAGTCGTCGTTGTCGTCGTCGATGGTGGCGCGGCCGTTGGACGCGTGCGGGGTGCCATCGGCGTTTAGCACTTCCGTCATGACCAGGTAGCTTGATTTGCGATCCGGATCAGGAATGATCGCTACCGGCTTGAGTAAACAGTCAGAATCATCGCCTTCGGCTTGTTCTGTTGAACTGCCATCAAAATTCCACATCGGGCAGTCTTCCAGTTTGCCGCTGAAATCTTTTCTTACCATCGTTTTACTGCGAAGACTCTGGGATGGTTTGTAACCGTCCAGCCAGATGTATTCTAACTTACTCTTCATGATCGGAATTCTCCAATTTTCATCATTTTATGTGCGATCTTGACGCCGGTTGGTGTCTCAACGTCGAGTTACCAACCGGCTATGATATAAAACTATTGTTCAGTACGGTAGAGAAATTTTCGAATGATGCGAAAGATTCGCTGCCGGGTCCAGGCTTACGATAACGAGTGACGAGCTTACCAGCGTCAGCCCCGAACCGGCGCTTTTGGTGCATCGCTTACCCCTTAGCTGGAATTTACCGGTTTAGAGTGATTTTGTAGTCTGCTAATTTTGCACCACAGCGATGCAAAAAATGCATCGGAAGGGATGATACTTTAATCTGTGGCGGGTTCACAGCCATTTTTGGAACAATCCGACCGGCGACAACTGTGGTGTATCGGCGCTTGCTCGTCTAACCTGAGCGGTAGAGTGGCCAGGGGGTTATGATCTCGCCTGAACTGTTCAAAAGCAAGGATTTGTCAGTGATTCTTTACCAGTCCAGCCGCTCGCAATATGGCATTCTACCCCCTGTCACCATAGATCCTGTGAATCATGAAATTATCCATCTACCAGATTGATGCGTTTGCTGAAAAGCCGTTTGAAGGTAATCCGGCAGCGGTTGTGCCGTTGCAGCAATGGTTGCCCGACGAAACGATGCAGGCGATTGCACAGGAGAATAATCTGGCGGAAACGGCGTTTTTTGTCCCTGAAAAGGACGATTTCCATATTCGTTGGTTTACCCCGAACAAGGAAGTAAAGCTCTGCGGTCACGCTACTCTGGCATCGGCGTTTGTGTTGTTTGATCGTCCGGAGTTCGAGGCCGACGTGATTACCTTTGCGTCGCTGTCCGGGCCGCTGTCAGTGACCCGCAAAGGTGAGTTGCTGACACTGGATTTTCCTAATCAGTTACCCGAGGTCTGCGCGGCCCCGGAAGCGCTGGTCAAGGGCCTTGGCATGGAACCGCTTGAGTGTTATCGCCGCGAAGACTATGTAGCGGTGTTTGACAACGAACAAGATATAACCGGCATTGTGCCGAACCATCATTATCTTGAGCAACTCGATTTGCGAGGTGTGATTGTCACTGCCCCGTCATCGGAGCAGGACTTTGTCGCAAGGTTCTTTGCACCGAAATTCGGTATACCCGAAGATCCGGTGACCGGCTCTGCCTATACGCAATTAATGCCATACTGGGCTGAAAAAACAGGTAAAACCAAACTGACGGCAAAGCAGGTATCCACTCGGGGTGGAAAGCTGTTTTGTGAGTTGCAGGGCGATCGGGTGCTTATCTCCGGGAAAGCGGTGAAGTATCTGCAAGGCACTATCGACGTTGATGCCTAATTACTTAGCGACAGTAAAAAAGCCACCAGATCATTTCGCTGCTGATCAGATAAACTCAGCGGCTTTAGTATCGCCTCGCCATTAGAGTGCAAACGCTCAGGATTGATGTCTGCACCATTGGAAAAATTCGCACCGAAGTGACAAAGCCGACAATTGGCATCGCCAAGAAATAGCTGCAAACCACGCTTTGCAGATTCCGGATAATTTTGAATTGACGCTTCGTCGTTGTTGAGC